>NZ_JBHWZY010000112.1:0-11858 GCF_042727815.1 Nocardia sp. NPDC060220 | reverse complement strand
AATTTTTCCCCGTTCCGTGAAAACGGTGATTATTTGGGTGGGGGGCGATACCGATAAGTGTGTGTCGAGCGGGTATTTTACCCCACGCCGGGGGTGGGATACATTCCCCGATCGCCCCTTACCTCTGATTTGCGGACGCAATATCCGTGGATTTCGAGCTATCGCGAACCTTCTTCGCTCGATTAAGGTGCAGGAATCGACCTACTCCATCCGGCGGAGGTGTGGACATGCCCGATTCCCCTCGTGGATCCACCGATAAGGAGCCGGAGCGGCGCGGCGCCGTCTTGAACTCCACCGTGCCGGTGGCGCAGGTTTCCGGCGCACGCCTGATCGGGCCGGATACCGATACCTCGGTCCGGGTACCGCACACCATCCAGGACGGACCGGAGACGGTGATGGTGTCCCCTGCCACCGAATCAGCGGTCGAGACGCCACCCGATTCGCCGGAGCGGGAGGCGATGCGGGCCAGGATCAAGAAGTTCGTGCTCACTGTCGTCGTCATCGCCGCGCTCGGCGGCGCGCTGTTCGGCTACGACACCGGCGTCATCTCCGGCGTGCTCGTCTACCTCACGCCTGATTTCGCACTGAGCCAGACCCAGGTCGGCGTCATCACGAGTTCGCTGCTCATCGGCGCCGCGATCGGCTCGATCACCGGCGGCTGGATGGCCGACCGCTGGGGCAGGCGGATGACGCTGCTGTTCGCGGGCGCCCTGTTCTTCCTCGGCGCGCTCGCCCAGGCGCTGGCGCCCGATGCCACGGTCATGATCATCACCCGCCTTGTCCTCGGCGTCGCTGTCGGTACCGCCTCGCTGGTGGTCCCCATGTACGTCTCCGAGATCTCCCCGCCGACCTATCGCGGGCGCCTGGTGTCGATGAACTCGCTGATGATCGCCAGCGGACAGTTGCTCGCCTACATCGTCAACGCGCTGCTCGCCCCCACCGAGAACTGGCGGCTCATGCTCGCGATGGCGGCGATTCCGGCGGCGGCGCTCGTGATCGGCATGTATTTCATGCCGGATTCACCACGGTGGTATCTGAAACAGGGTCGTACCGCCGATGCGAAGACAGTGCTCGAACGGTCTTATTACCCGGAGAATGTCGAGCCGACGATCGCCGAGATCAAACAGTCCGAGGCTGCCGATGCGGCGGTCAAGGACAGTTTGAGCGACCAGTTGCGGAAACCGAAGGTGCGTGCGCTGTTCTACACCGGAATCGGATTGGCGTTGATTCAGCAATTCGTCGGCGTCAATACCGTCATCTACTACGCACCGTCCACTCTCGCTCAGGCGGGGATGGGTGACAATGCGGCGATCACCTCGTCGATCGGCATCGGTGTCGGCGCGGTGATCGGCGTGATGCTCGGCATGAGCCTGGTCGACAAGATCGGCAGGCGCCCACCGATGTTCCTCGGCCTGGCGATCATGGTCGTCGCGTTGGTCGGTATGGGTCTGATGGAACGTCTCACGCAGAGCACTGCCACCGGCTATGTGTTGGTGACATTGATGATCGTGTACGTCTGTGCCTTCCAGCTCGGCGTCGGGGTGCCCACCTGGTTGCTGATCTCGGAGATCTTCCCCGCCCCGATCCGCGCCACCGCGATGAGTATCTGCACCTTCCTCATCTGGATGGGCAATTTCACTGTCTCCCTGGTGTTCCCGCCGCTGGGCGAACTCTGGGGGGCGTCGACGATGTTCTTCCTCTTCGCGGTCGTTTCCGCGCTGTCGCTGGTGTTCTGCTATCGCCGGGTGCCCGAGACCATGGGCGAGTCCCTCGACGACATCACCAGCAAGGCGGAGAGCTGAGGGCCTGCGGGTAGGCTGACCAGGTGAAGCAACTGTGAAACACCTGACGGTCGGCGTCGTCGCGACCTCTCGCAAGGAAAACGAACACCGGCTGGCAATCCACCCGGCCCACCTCGACCGCATCGATTCCGAACTGCGCGGTCAGATCTACCTCGAACACGGTTACGGTAACCGATTCGGTTACCCCGACGACGTCCTCGCCCCACTCGTAGCGGGCCATCGCACTCGCGACGAGCTCTTCGCCGAGTGCGATGTGCTGCTGCTGGCCAAGCCGCTGGCCGAAGACCTCGCGCAGATGCGCCCCGGCACGACCGTGTGGGGTTGGCCGCACTGTGTGCAGGACGCGAGCATGACCCAGCTGGCCGTGGACCGCGACCTGACGCTGATCGCCTGGGAAGCGATGAACCACTGGACGAAGTCGGGTGCTTTCAGCGTCCACGTGTTCCACAAGAACAACGAACTGGCCGGTTACTGCTCGGTCATGCACGCCCTCCAATTGCGTGGCGTGAGCGGAGATTACGGTCGCCGGATGCGTGCGGCGGTCATCAGCTTCGGCGCCACCGCGCGTGGTGCGGTGCGGGCGCTGTCGGCACTGGGGATCAGCGATGTGACGGTGCTGACCCAGCGCAGTGTGTCGGCGGTGGCCTCGCCGTTCGCCTCGGTGCGGATGCAGCATTTCAAGCGTGATCCGGGACTGCCCGGCCGGACACTCGCGCTGAAGGCACCCGAGCCGGGGCCACTGGCGGAGATGCTGGCCAACTACGACGTGGTCGTGAACTGCATGTTCCAGGACACCGAGGACCCGTTGACGTTCATCATGAACGATGACCTCGAACTCTTCTCGCGCGGAACGCTTTTCGTCGACGTTTCGTGCGACGAGGGGATGGGCTTCGAGTTCTCGCGCCCGACCTCGTTCGCCGATCCGATGTTCACCGTCGGTGACGATCTGCACTACTACGGTGTCGACCACAGCCCCTCGTTTCTCTGGGACTCGGCGACGTGGGAGAACTCCGAAGCTCTGCTCGAGTATCTGCCCGTCGTGCTCGGCGGCCCCCAAGCGTGGGATGGCAGCGAAACGATTCGCCGGGCGATCGAGATTCGCGACGGTCGGGTACAGAACCCCCGGATCCTGTCGTTCCAGGGGCGCTCCGACGTGTACCCGTACGCGGTGAACTGATTTCCGGCATGGTCCCGCCGTTCCGCTATCGGTGCCGGCCGTCCACGCCGAGCAGTCCGAGGGCGAAGTCCGCGTAGGCGGCGGCGATCTGTTCGGGAGAGGACGGGCCGTCGAGCCGGAACCACTGGGGCAGTGCGGTACACATCGTGGCGATGGCACGTCCCGCGTGGCGGGCCTGGGCGGTCGATCGGTTCGCCTCGGTCAGCGCGGCGTCGATGTCGGCATCGAGAAGGTATTGGATCTCGTTGCGGGAGGCTGTGATCCGATCACGATCGGCCGGGTTCAGGCTGCGCATCTCGCTGGCGCCGATGAAGGCGAGTTCGCGGTGGTGCGTGTGGAACAGGGCGAGCGCTTCGACGACACGGCTCACTCGTTCGCGGCCGTTCGTGCCGTCGAGGCGTGCCGCGCGCACCCGCCGGTGCAATTCGTCCATGGTCAGGTCTAGTGCGCGGACCAGCAGGTCTTGTTTGTCGCGGTAGTGGTGGTAGACACCGGGCACGCTCATGCCCGCCCGCGCGGCGATCGAGCGCATCGTGGCGCCGTGATACCCGGTCTCGACGAAGGAATCGATGGCGGCGGCGAGCACCGGGTCGAGATCCAGGGGCGGGAACTCACGCCAGGAGTCCGGTGCGCCGGAGTCGGGCGATCCGGTTTCGCCGTGGGCGGGGCTCCCGGCGGGGTGGGTGGGGCGCGAATCAGTCGCGCGTGGTTCGGGGGGAGCAGCGCCGGTGGTGCGCTGGTCGCCGATCAGCCAGGCCACCGTCGTGCCCAGTTCGGCGGCGAGGGATCGCAGGCGCGGAACCGAGGCGCCGGTCTTGCCCGTCTCGATGGCGCTCAGCGTGGCCGCGCTGACCCCGATTCGCTGCGCGGTCGCCCGTAGTGACAACCCCGCCGCCGTCCGTGCCTGACGCACCCGCGCTCCCACCACCTGCTGTTCGGCTGCCGTCGAATCCATGATGTTCAGAATAGCTGAACACACATCTAGGCCCTACCAGGCTTGTTGACAGCATGAATACGCGCGTGCGACTGTCGTAACAGATATTTTGCCGAGCGATCGTTCGGCAACCGAGCCGAGGAGCGGACCCGTGCCGATCGACCTGTCCTATCCGTCCGAGGTGCAGCGGCTGGCCGACCGCACCCGCACGTTCGTCCGCGACCATGTGCTCCCGGTCGAAGACGCGCACGACGGCGACATCACCGCGGCCGGTGGCGAGAAGCTGCGCCTCGAACTCCAGCAGGCCGCCCGTGATGCCGGTGTCTTCGCCCCGCACGCGCCGCTCGAATACGGTGGCCACGGTCTGGACATGTCGAACCGTGCCCCGGTGTTCGAGGAGGCGGGCTACTCCCTGTTCGGCCCGACGGCCCTCAATATCGCCGCCCCCGACGAGGGCAATGTGCACATGCTCGCCCACATCGCCGACCCGGAGCAGAAACAGCAGTTCCTCGCCCCGCTCGCTCGCGGCGAGGTGCGCTCGGCCTTCGCCATGACCGAACCGGCGCCGGGTGCGGGCTCGGACCCCTCCGCGCTGAGCACCCGCGCGGTCCGTGCCGACGGCGGTTGGCGCATCACCGGCCACAAATGGTTCATCACCGGCGCCGACGGGGCGGGGTTCTTCATCATCATGGCCCGCACTTCGGGCGAGCCGGGCCGGCGCGGCGGCGCCACGATGTTCCTGGCACCCGCCGACAGCCCGGGCATTCGCGTCGGCCGCCATCTGGACACCCTCGACAAGTCGATGATCGGTGGCCACTGCGAGGTCTTCTTCGACGACCTTCTCATCCCGGAGTCCGCGGTACTGGGCGAAGTCGACCGAGGCTTCGAATACGCCCAGGTGCGGCTCGGCCCCGCCCGCATGACCCATGTGATGCGCTGGCTCGGCGCCGCGCGTCGCGGACATGACGTCGCGGTCGCGCACGTGGCGCACCGCGAGGGCTTCGGTTCGCGCCTCGGCGACCTCGGCATGGTCCAGAAGATGATCGCCGACAACGAGATCGACATCGCCGCCACCCGCGCACTGCTGACCCGTGCCTGCTGGGAACTCGACCGTGGCGAGCCCGCCGCGAATGCCACCTCGATCGCGAAAACCTATGCCGCCGAGGCGATCTTCCGCATCGTCGACCGGAGTATGCAGATGTGCGGCGGGCTCGGCGTCTCCGCCGACCTGCCGCTGGCGCGACTCTCGCGCGAGGTGCGCCCGTTCCGGATCTACGACGGTCCCTCCGAGGTGCATCGCTGGGCCATCGCCAAACGCGCGGTGAGCGCCGCCAAGCGGACGAAGCGGGATTCCGAATGACACTGCCGGGCATGGACATCGCCGCACTGGAACAGTTCCTGCGCGCCAACGGTGTCGAGGTGGAAGGCGAGCTGCGCGTCGAACTGATCAGTGGGGGCCGGTCGAATCTGACCTTCGCCGCCGCCGATGACGTCTCGCGCTGGGTGGTGCGCCGCCCGCCGGTCGCCGGGCTCACCCCGTCCGCGCACGATATGGCCCGCGAGTACACCGTCACCAGCGCGTTGCAGACATCGGCTGTGCCCGTGGCGAGAACGATCGCCTTCGACGCGACCGGATCCGCGCTGGGCGCGCCGATGACCGTCGTCGAGTTCGTCGACGGGACGGTGTTTCGCGACCAGGACGACCTGGCCGCGCTCACCGATGAACAAGTGGATTCGAGTGTGCGCGCGCTGGTCCGCGTCCTCGCGGATCTGCACGCGGTGGACCCGGGCGCTGTCGGTCTCGAATCATTCGGCAGGCCGACCGGTTTCGTGGCCCGGCAGGTCAAGCTCTGGGCATCCCAGTGGGAGCGGGTCAAAACCCGCGAGCTCGCGGATGTGGCAGCCCTGCATGCCGCACTGGCCGCCGCGATCCCGCCGGAGACATCGGCCTCGATCGTGCACGGGGACTTCCGCATCGACAATACGATCCTCGACAGCGCCGACCCGGAAAAGGTCCGTGCCGTGGTCGATTGGGAGCTGTCCACCCTCGGTGACCCGCTCACCGATGTCGCCCTGATGTGCGTCTACCGGTCGCCGATCTTCGACGTGATCCTCGGGACCCGTGCGGCGTGGACCAGCCCGCGCCTGCCGAGCGCCGACACTCTCGCCCAGGCCTACGCCACCGCGTCCGGGCGCGAGCTCGACAACTGGGGCTTCTACCTCGCGCTGGCCAACTTCAAACTCGGCATCATCGGCGAGGGCATCACCCATCGCGCCCATCAGGGTTCCGACACCGGTTCCGCCGCCGACCGGGCCGCCGAGGCCACCCCGGAGTTCATGGCGGCCGGCTTGCGCGCGCTGAAAGGACCCGCGTAGCACCGCCGCGCCGAACGCTGCCCGGCGGGCGCGCGAATCATCCGATGATCTCCGGGGGCAGGAACATCGCGCCGAGTTGCGCAGCGATCGCGCTGGTGTGATCGACGATGCGCTCGGCGTCCACGTCGAGCACACCGGAACGCCACGCAGACAGTAGTTCGATGAAGCCGCCGATGCCGGCCAATGTGCTCATCCGCATGGCGGTTTCGTCGACGTCGGGGCGCAGATAGGGCCACGCGGCGGCGATGAGCAGATCGGTCGCGTCGGTGAGCATGGTTTTGCGGCGCTGTTCGAGCACGGCGCTGCCCGCGTGATCGGCCAGCAGAATCCGGGCGCGACCGCGCAGATCGGTCTGCAATCCGACGGCGCAGGCGATGGCCGCGCGAGTGATCTCGAGGGGGGTCCGGTCGGCGTTCTCGGCGACGACGCTCGCCAGTTCGGCGAACACCCCGGCGCACACCTCGTCCCAGACCTCGGCCAGTAGTTCGTCGCGGTCGGCGAAGTGCTCGTAGAAGTAGCGATCGTTGAGCGAGGCCCGCTGGCAGACACCGCGCATGGTCACCGCGGCCCAGCCGTGGTCGAGCCAGATATCGAGGGCGGCCTCGACCAGGCCGATCCGCCGCTGCGCCCTGCGCTCCTCGGCGGTCCGCCCGCCCCAGGTCCGTGCCGGTGCGCGCACATCCATGGTTGACAAAGTACTCCTCCGCGCGCCTAATTGGTGTCAGGTGCGGCCAATGGTGGCAGATGCCACCAATTAGAGCCTCGCCGGGTCGACCCGGGAGTTGCCATGCGATTGTTCCCCTTCGGCGGACACCGCCGAACCGCTGCCGCCGATGCTGTGGTGACCGGCGCGGGCAGCGGAATCGGACGTGCGTTCGCCGTCGAACTGGGTCGTCGAGGCGGGCGCGTCGTGTGCTCCGATATCGACCCCGACCGTGCGGCCGAAACCGCTGAACTGGTCGAGGCGGCGGGCGCCGAAGCGATCGGTACCCGTTGCGATGTCACCGTGATCGACGAGGTCGAACAGCTGGCGGCCACCGCGCAGGATTGGTTCGGCGGCCCGCCCACCGTTGTCGTCAACAACGCGGGCATCGGCGCGGGCGGACCGGTGGTCGGCGAGTTCGCCCTCGACGACTGGCACCGCACGCTCGGGGTGAATCTCTGGGGCGTGATCCACGGCTGCCACGTCTTCGCGCCGATCCTGCGTGCGGCTGGGCACGGGTCGCTGGTGAACGTCGCCTCGGCGGCCGCGTTCGGCGCGGCACCGCGGATGGCCGCCTACAACGTCAGCAAGGCGGGTGTGCTGGCGCTGTCGGAGACGATGTCGGCCGAGCTGGCCGGCACCGGCGTCGGCGTCACGGTGCTGTGCCCGACCGGCGTGAAAACCAACATCATGACCGCGGATTCGCCGATGGACGACACCGCCGAGCGGCTCGGCGGGCTGCTGCTGCGCTGGACCGGCCGCGCGCCCGCCGCCATCGCCCGCACCACGCTGGACGCGGTGGACCGCGGCGAGCTGTATGTGGTGCCGCAGCTCGAGGCCAAGGTGCTGTGGCAGGCCAAACGCTGGCTACCCGCGACCTACACCCGTTCGGCAGGCCTGCTGGAGCGGGTCGTGCGCTGATCCACACCGAAGGAGATCGAACAATGACGTTCGCCTACCCCGACATGCTCGCCACGATTCGCGCCAAGCAGTGGGCGCTGGCCGATATCGACTGGGACGCACCGGGCGCCGACACCATCACCGACGAGCAACGCCCGCGATTGGCCACCTTCATGGCCGACCTGGTGTGGATCGAACACGTCGGCGCGCGCGGCTTCGCCGCCCTGACCCGCCAGGCGCCACCCGGCCCACTGCGGGAGATCTACCGGTACTTCCACGCCGAGGAACAAAAGCACGCCAACGCAGAACTGGCGCTGATGCGCCGCTGGGGCATGCTCCCCGACGGCGAGGCGATGCCGGTGCCCAACAAGAACATTCGCCTCGTCATCAGCTGGCTCGACCGCTACGCCGACCAGCTGACCCTGCCCGTACTCGGCACCGTCATCCCGTCACTGGAGACCGCCCTCGACGGCGCGTTGGTGAAGTTCCTGCTCGACGAGGTCGACGACCCGGTGTGCCACGAGGTGTTCCGGCACATCAACAGCGACGAATCCCGCCACCTCGCAGTAGGTTTCCAGGTTCTCGAACAACTCGGCGCGGGACCGCTGCGCCGAACCGTCATCGAGACAGCCGGTTTCGCGGTGCGTCCGTCGTTCGTGCTCGGCGCGTTGCTGTATGCGCCACTGCTGTCACGGATGTCGACCAACATCATGGCGCTGGGCCTCGACGAGGAGAAGCTGTGGCAGGCGGTGCGCCGGTTCGAGAACGTGGGGCAGCGCAGCCCGGCCATCCGCAAGCTCCCGCTCTACCACGTGGTGAAGATGCACGGGAAGGCCACGATTCACCGCCGTCAGCCGTTCCAGTTGCTGGCCGATGTGTCCAACGCCTGTATCGATCGGTTCCCGATCCGGGTGCTCGGCCGCAGGCCGTCCTGGTCCGACGAGCTCACCTACGAACCGGTGGCGAAATGACGACGCTGCGTTTCGCCGATACCTTCACCGGTTCCCAGGTGCACCGCACAGCCTTCGCGCCCCGGCACGAGTTCACCGGTCAGCGGGTCGCGATCATCGGTAGCGGGGCGGCCGCCGCGCGCCTGCTGCCCGGTATCGCCGCCGAGGCCGCACGGGTGACGGTGTTCCAGACCGAGGCGGTGTGGGTGCTCCCGCGCGTTCCGCTGCCTGCCGCGGTGATGCCGCAAAGACTCCTGCGACTCATCGCCGGTGTCAATCTGCGTGTCCAGGTGCGTGATTCGTGGTTGCGCCACCGCCTGACACCGGACGACACCGCGGGCGTCGCGGTGCACAACAGTTACTACCGCACCCTGCGGCAACCGCACTGCACCCTGGTGACCTGGCCGATCGCACGGTTGGTGCCGCTGGGCGTGCGCACCGTCGACGGCATCGAGCATCAGGTGGACAGCATCGTCTACGCCGAGGACGCGGGCTGTGTCGTGCGCACCGTCGCCCGGCCCCGCCGCCTGCATCCGTCGGCCGCACTCGTGAAGGAGATCGCATGAGCACCAAGGGAATCGACCACGAGATCGTCATCGTGGGCGCCGGCTTCTCCGGCATCGGCGTGGCGATCGAGTTGCGCAAGGCCGGGTTCGACGACTTCGTGATCATCGACGAGGCCGACGGCGTGGGCGGCACCTGGCACTGGAACACCTATCCCGGTGTCGCCGTGGATATCCCGTCGTTCAGCTACCAGTTCTCCTTCGAACAGCGCACCGATTGGTCACGGGTCTACGCGCCGGGTCGCGAACTCAAGGCCTATGCCGAATCGTGCGTGGACAAGTACGAACTCCGCCCGCGCATCCGCTTCGGTACCACCGTGGTCGGCGCGGATTTCGACGAGCGGGCCGACCGCTGGGTGCTGCACACCACCGACGGCGACGACCTGACCGCACGGTTCGTGATCAGCGCGACCGGTGTGCTCACCCGCCCCAAACTGCCCGATATCCCCGGCATCGAAGGCTTCGCGGGCGCGACCATGCACACCTCGCGCTGGGATCATCGCCAGGACCTGCGGGGCAAGCGGGTGGCGATCATCGGCACCGGCGCCTCGGCGGTCCAGGTGATCCCGGAGATCGCCTCGCAGGTGCAACATCTGACGGTGTTCCAGCGCACGCCGATCTGGTGCCTGCCGCGCCCGGACCTGCCGCTGCCGCTCGCCGCCCGGCTGGCGCTGAAGGTCCCCGGCGGACGGACCGTGACCCGCCTGGTGAGTCAGACCTACGTGGAGGTCACCTTCCCGCTCGCCGCCCACTATCACCGCTCGCTGCCCACCGCCGCCATCGGCGAACGCGCGGGCCTGGCCCATCTGCGGCGTCAAGTGAAAGACCCCGTCGTCCGGGACGCGCTGACCCCGCGATACGCCCTCGGGTGCAAACGGCCGAGCTTCTCCAACGACTATCTGTCGACCTTCAACCGTGCGAACGTGACCCTGGAAACCGCGGCGATCAGCGAGATCACCGCCACCGGCGTGCGCACCGCCACGGGTGCCGAACATCGCGCCGACGTGCTGATCCTCGCCACCGGCTTCAAGGTCATGGAATCGGGCAATATGCCGACCTATGACCTGCACGGCGTCGGTGGCCGCGATCTGGAGACCTGGTGGGACGAGAACCGGCTGCAAGCCTACGAGGGCGTGAGCGTCCCCGGCTTCCCGAACTTCTTCTCCATCATCGGCCCCTACGGCTACAACGGGGCCTCCTATTTCACCCTGATCGAGAACCAGACCCGCCACATTTTGCGCTGCCTGCACCACGCCAGGGCCAACGACGCGGACCGCATCGAGGTCACCGAGGAAGCCAACGACCGCTACTTCCGTGAGATGCTCGCCCGCCGCGGCGGCCAGGTGTTCTGGGACGAAAGCTGCGTCACCGCCAACAGCTACTATTTCGACAAACACGGCGACGTCCCCCTACGACCCACCTCCACCATCGAATCTGCATGGCGCAGCAGTCATTTCCCACTCACCGACTATGTCTTCTCCTGATCGCATCGGCCGGCTCGGGCGGCGCGCAGTTCGGCCTCATCCGACCGGCGATCGCAGCAGCGCCGCATCGATCTCGTCGAGGTAGGTGCGAACCGGGCCTACGCTGAGAAGTCCACTCTGCGCTGTTGTTTCGGCCGCCGCGGGGGCCAGCTGGGTCCGGGCTCGGCGCATGGTCTCGCGATCGCCGACGGCGGTGGCCGCGTGTGCCACGATGGCCCACAGTGCTTCGAACAGCAGGTCGCGCGGCGGGGATGTCATGGTGCGCAAGGCCTCTCGCGCACCGGAGAGCTCGCCCCGCGTGACGAGGAGGATGGGTTCGACCCAGGTTTTGTAGGGACCCCAGTCCGTCTCGGGGTCGATCGTGGCGATCCTGCCGGTCTCGCGCCGCCGCAGAGCCAGGCTCAGCCGCGCCAGTGGCAACAGGCCACGGTCGAGTCCCGGCATGCCTGCTCCGGTGAGTGAGGCGGCCGCCGTTGCGTACGCGGCTTCCGCAACCGCGAGGTCTGTTGTCGCACTGGCCCGTAAGGCGCGGTACCAGGTGGTGAACACCTCCACCAGCGGAAATTCATAACGCTGCGCGAGCGCGTCCGCGGCATCGGCGTGTCGGTCGGCGCCAATGTAATCCGCTGAGGCGCACCGTGTTTGGGTGAGGATGAGGTGGCCGAGAACCTCGTAGGTCGCGAGTTTGCTGGTGGCCGCCACCGCGATGATCTCGGTGCCGACAGCGTCGCGCCGGTGCGCCAGTCCCGCTCGCTGGAAGCTCTGCATGAACACACCGTTGAGTGCGAAGGCCAGCAGGGCGGGGTCGTGCAGACGCCGGGCGATCTCCTCGGCCTGACGGGCGGCACGTAGCGGGCGCAGTCCCGCCTCGGTCGGATCGTCCACCGGCAGAGCGCCGCGCGATTCGACAGCGATGGTCGCCAGCAGCCTGGCTCGATCGGCATCGTCGTGGGCGGGCAGGCGCAGGAG
>NZ_JBHWZY010000111.1:0-11863 GCF_042727815.1 Nocardia sp. NPDC060220 | reverse complement strand
CGCCCTGGGCCGTCGTGTGCCCGGGCGCTGCTCGGGGAGTTGTGACACAAGGCAGAAACGGAGTGCTTGATGAGTTCTTTGGCCACCGACCACGTCAGCTCGAGCATCACCGACGAGGACCCGGGCCAACCGTTCGCCCTCTCGCCCGGTCAGACAGCACTGTGGTACGCGCAACGGATTCGGCCCGATATTCCGCTCACCATCGCTCACTACGTCGAACTGCACGGTGATCTCGACGTCGGCCGGTTGCTGTACGCGGTCGAGCGCTTCGGCGCGGAATCCCAGGTGGGACACGTCCGCCTACTCGAGATCGACGGCGTGCCCCACCAGCGAGTGGACCCCACGTGGCGGCCCGGCTGGGGCCGGATCGACCTCCGCGGCGAATCCGACCCCCGGGCCGCCGCGCTGGCCTGGATGAACGCCCATGCCAGCACCCCGATCGACATGGAGCACGAGCCCCTCACCATCAATGTGGTGTTGCGGATCGGTGACCGGGATTGGTTCTGGTACGAACGCGGCCACCACATCGTGATCGACGGTTACGGTGCGATGAACGCGCTCTCGCGCACCGCCGAGATCTACACCGCGGTCGGCGAGCAGCGTGAGCCGTCCGTTTCCCGCGCCGCCGCGCTCGTCGACCTCTACGCCGACGAATCCCGCTATCGAGAGTCCAGCCGGTTCCGTGCCGACCGCGAGTACTGGATGGAACAGCTCGCCGGTGTGGGCGAACCGATGACGCTGTCGTCGGTCACCGCCGCGGGCGACACCCACGACGCGGGGCGCCACCGTGCCACCGCGGTACTCGACGCCGACCTCGACACGCTGCTCACCGACGCGATCACCACACACGGTTCGGCCAACTCCGCGCTGATCGTCGCCGCGCTCGCCGCCTATGTCCGTTCGGTCACCGGTGACCCGGATGTCGTACTGAGCCTTCCGGTTTCGGCACGCACCACCGTCGCGTTGCGCCGGTCGGCGGGTGTGGTGTCGAACGTGGTGCCGCTGCGCCTGCGGTTCGACGAGCACACCACCGTCGCCGACGTCGTGCGCCAGACCGAACTCCAGATCACCGGCGCCCTGCGCCACCAGCGCTACCGCTCCGACGACATCCGGCGGGACTGCGGGTACTCCCGCGACGCGCGCGGCTTCTTCGGGCCGATGGTCAACATCATGCTGTTCCACGACGAGCTGAAGTTCGACGACATCGCCGGTCAGCTCCATGTGCTCGCCACCGGACCCGTCGAAGACCTCTCGATCAACATCTACAACGGCGACGGCGGCCGCATCCAGCTCGACTTCGAGGCCAATCCGAAGCTCTACGGCGAGTCCGAGAACGCCGCCCACCACGCGCGCTACCTCGACTTCCTCGCGCGCTTCCTGGCCGCCGAGCCGACCACCCCCACCTACACGCTCACCGCGATCACCACCGCCGAGAACGAGCGGGTGCTGCGCGAGTGGAACGCCACCGAGATGCCGATGCAGGCCGCGACGCTGGTCTCGCTGTTCGAGGACCAGGTGTCGCGCAGCCCGCACGCCATCGGTCTCGAATTCGGCGACCGCACACTCGGATACACCGAACTCGGTGACCGGGTGAACCAGCTGGCACGCGAACTCATCGCCCGCGGCGCGGGCCCGGAGACCACCGTCGGTGTGTGCCTGCATCGCAGTGTCGATCTGGTCGTCGGGATCTACGCGGTACTCGCGACCGGCGCGGCCTACCTGCCGCTGGATCCCGGGCATCCGGTCGATCGCATCGAAGCGGTGGTGGCACAGGCACATCCGGTGTGTGTACTCACCGCGGATCGCGACGGGGTCCGGCTACCCGAGGGAGCTGTCCGGGTCGATCTGGACACGCTCGACGTGAGCGGCAACGACGTCGCGCCGATCACCGACGCCGACCGCACCGCGCCGCTGCGCCCCGATCATCTCGCCTACGTCATCTTCACCTCGGGCTCCACGGGTAAACCCAAGGGCGTGGGTGTCACGCATGCCGCGATCGTGAACCGGTTGCGCTGGATGCAGGCCGAGTACCCGCTCGACCACACCGACGCGGTCCTGCAGAAGACGCCGGCCACCTTCGACGTGTCGGTCTGGGAGTTCTTCTGGCCGCTGCAGGTCGGTGCGCGCCTGGTCGTCGCCGCTCCCGAAGGGCATCGCGACCCGGCCTACCTCGCCCGGATCATCACCGAAAGGTCCATCACCACAGCCCATTTCGTGCCGTCGATGCTGTCGCTGTTCGTCACCGACCCGCGCGTGCGGGGCGGGGCGGGGCTGCGCCGGGTGTTCTGCAGTGGTGAGGCGCTGCCCGGCGCGACGGTCGCCGATTTCCACGCCGCGCTGCACGGCCCCGACGGCGGACCGGAGCTGCACAATCTCTACGGGCCCACCGAGGCCGCGGTCGACGTCACCTACTGGCCGTGCCCGGCCGAGGCCACCACGGTCCCGATCGGCTCGCCGGTGTGGAACACCCAGACCTATGTGCTCGACCCGCATCTGCGCCCGGTCCCGCCCGGTGTCGTCGGCGAGCTGTACCTGGCGGGCGCGCAACTGGCCCGTGGCTACCTGGGGCGTCCCGACCTGAGCGCCGACCGGTTCGTCGCCAACCCCTTCGCCTCGGGGCAGCGGATGTATCGCACCGGTGACCTGGCGCGCTGGCAGATCGCCGGCGGCGTCCTGGAATACCTGGGCCGCACCGACTTCCAGGTGAAGATTCGCGGACTGCGTATCGAACTCGGCGAGATCGAATCCGCGTTGCTCGCGCAGGACGATATCGCCCGCGCGGTCTGCGTGGCCCGCACCGGCCGCATCGGTGAGGACGAACTCGTCGCCTACGTGGTCGCCGCGCCCGGCGCGTCGGCCCCCGATCCCACCGTCCTGCTCGCGGCACTGCGCCGCGGCCTGCCGTCCTACATGGTGCCCTCGGCACTGGTGGTGCTCGACGAACTGCCGTTGAGCGCCAACGGCAAGGTCGATCGCACAGCCCTGCCCGCACCGGAGGTGGGTGTGCGGGTCACCACCGGCGCCGCCGCACCGCAGACCGAGCTGGAATGCGCGCTCGCGGAGATCTTCACCGAGGTTCTCGCCCTGGACGGCACCACGATCGGGATCGAGGACAGCTTCTTCGATCTCGGCGGCAATTCCCTGGTCGCGGCCCGCGCGGTCGCCCGGATCAACACCACCCTCGATGCGAACCTCAGCATCCGGGAGATGTTCGAGTCGCCGACCATCGCCGCGCTGGCCGGCTACATCAGCACCCACCGGCCCGAGACCTCGACACCGAAACTGGTTCCGGCACGCAGACCGGAACGGGTGCCGCTGTCGCTGGCCCAGCAGCGGCTGTGGATCCTCAACCGGTTCGCCGAACACGCCGCCGCCTACAACATGCCCTTGGCCTTGCGGCTCACCGGGCATCTCGACCTCGAGGCGTTGCGTGCGGGTCTGCGCGACGTGCTCGACCGCCACGAGAGCCTGCGCACCAGTTTTCCCGAAGGCCCCGAGGGCCCGTACCAGTGCATCCACGCCGCGGCCGGGGTGGAACCCGAGCTGACGCCGATCGAGGTGGCCGCCGCCGAGATTCCCGCGCTGGCCGCGCAGGTGGCGGGGCGTGGTTTCGACCTGCGGACCGAGACACCGCTGCGGGTCGCGCTCTACCGGGTGGGCGCCGAGGATCACCTGCTGCTCGTGGTGCTGCACCACATCAGCGGTGACGGATGGTCGGTCGCACCGCTGGCCCGGGATCTGATGGTCGCGGTGTCGGCGCGCGCGGGCGGCGTCGCGCCTCAGTGGGCACCGCTGCCGGTACAGTACGCCGATTTCGCGATGTGGCAGCGGGAACTGCTCGGTGAGGAAACCGACCCCGAGGCACCCATCGCGCGCCAGCTCGGGCACTGGCGCGGTGCGCTGGCCGGGCTGCCCGATCAGCTCGACCTGCCCCTCGACCGGCCACGGCCGCAACAGCGTGGCACCGGCGGGGACACCGTCGAATTCGTCATCGACGCCGAAACCCGGCGCGCGGCAGCCGAACTCGCCACCGGTCGCGGCGTGAGCATGTTCATGGTGCTGCACGCCGCCCTGGCCACCCTGCTGGCCCGGCTGTGCGCGAGCACCGACGTCACCATCGGCACGCCCATCGCGGGCCGCTCCGATCCGGCGCTGGACGAACTGGTCGGCATGTTCGTCAACACCCTGGTGTTGCGCACCGAAGTGGACCTCGGCGCCGGCTTCGAGCGCATGCTCGACCTGGTCCGCGAGACCGACCTGGATGCCTTCGCCAACCCCGACGTGCCGTTCGAACGGCTGGTGGAACTGGTCAATCCCGATCGCTCGACCACCCGGCATCCGCTGTTCCAGGTGATGCTGTCCTACGACCGCACCCCGGAACTGCGGGTCGAATTGCCCGGTGTCACCGCGGAACTGGTGCCGATCGAAATCGGCGTCGCCAAGTTCGACCTGCAGCTCGAGGTTCGCGACACTCACGACGACGGACCGCTGCATGCCGAATTCGGTTTCGCCACCGATGTTTTCGATCGCGCCACGGTGCAGGCCATCGCCCGGCGGTTCACCACACTGCTGGCCGCCGCTGTCGCCACCCCCACCACGGCGATCGGCGACCTCGACGTGCTCGACCGTCGCGAGATCGCCCGCCTGGTCCCCGTGGCCGGCGCGCCCGCCGAACCGGCGGGCACCCTGGCCCGGCTGCTCGGCGACACCGCACAACACCTGCCCGACTCGGTGGCGGTGCGCTACCTCGGTTTCGACACCACGTACCGCGAACTCGACGAACGCTCGAACCGGTTGGCGCGCAGTCTCATCGCGCACGGTGCCGCACCCGAAACGGTGGTCGCCGTGGCGCTGCCGCGCAGCCTCGAGTCGATCATCGCCATCTGGGCGGTCGCCAAGACCGGCGCCGCGTACGTGCCCGTCGACCCCGCCTACCCGGCCGATCGCATCGCGCACATGATCGGTGACTCCGGTGCCACGCTCGGGCTCACCCTGCCCGAGCATCTCGCCGCGCTGCCCACCGCCACCGGTAAGCACCGGTCGGCACCGGAGTGGATGGTCTTCGGAACGGCCGATTTCGAGGCCGACTGCGCGGTCCGCTCGGGCAGCCCCCTGTCCGATGCCGACCGCAGGCATCCGATGCGAGCCGGGCAGCCCGCCTACCTCATCTACACCTCGGGCTCGACCGGCACACCCAAGGCCGTCGTGGTCACCCATGCGGGCATCGCCTCGCTGGCCAGCGAGCAGACCCAGCTGTACAAGGCGACCGACCACGCGCGGACCATGCACTTCTCCTCACCCAGCTTCGACGCCTCGGTGCTGGAACTGCTGCTCGGGTTCGCCGCGGGTGCCACGATCGTGGTGGCCCCCGCCGACCTGTACGGCGGTGCGGAGCTGGCCGGTTTCCTGCGCTCGGAACGCATCACCCACGCGTTCATCACCCCGGCCGCGCTGGCCACGGTGCCCGCGGGCGAGTTCCCGGCTCTCAACACGGTGATCGTCGGCGGCGAGGCGTGCTCGGACGAACTCGTCGAAGCCTGGGCCACGAAGTACCGGATGCACAACATGTACGGCCCGTCCGAGGCCACCGTCGCGGTCACCGCGAGCGCGGCCATGGTTCCGGGCGAGCCTGTCCCGCTGGGCACCCCCGTGCGCGGCATGCGGCTGTTCGTGCTCGACGGCCGGATGAACCCGGTGCCGCCGGGAACACCGGGCGAGCTCTACGTCTCGGGGCCCGGCCTGGCCCGCGGGTACCTCGGCAAGCAGGCACTCACCGCGCAGCGGTTCGTCGCCAACCCACACGGCCGCGTCGGCGAAAGGATGTATCGCACCGGCGATCTCGTCGTCGCCGACATGACCGGCCTGCTGCGTTTCCTCGGCCGCGCCGACGATCAGATCAAGATCCGTGGGTTCCGGATCGAACTGCGCGAAATCGACCATGTGCTGCGCGAACACCCGGGCGTTCGGTCCGCGCTGACCGTCGTCCACGTCGACGAGCAGGGGCAGCAGCGGCTCGCGTCCTACGTCACCGCCGACGGCCCGATCGACCCGGCCGCCGTGCTCGACACCGCCCGCAGCAGGTTGCCCGGCTACATGGTGCCCGCCGCACTGGCGGTGCTCGACGCGATGCCGGTCACCCCGGCGGGCAAACTCGACCGAAAGGCCCTGCCCACACCCGAATTCGTGGTCAGTGGTGGGTCGCGTGCGCCACGCACGCACCTCGAGATGCGGGTGGCCGCGGTGTTCACCGAGATTCTCGGCCGCCCGATCCCCGGCGCGGAAGACAGCTTCTTCGACATCGGCGGCAACTCGCTGCTGGCCACCCGGCTCGCCGCCGCGCTGCACGCCGAATTCGAGGTGGACCTGCCGGTCCGGCAGATCTTCGAGGCACCGACCGTGGCGGGCATCGCCCGGCTGATCACGGAAGCGCCCCGGACGCAGCGGGTGGCGCTGGCGGTACACACCCCGCGCCCGGGACGCATACCACTGTCGTTGCCGCAGCAACGGCTGTGGTTCCTGAACCGATTGTCCCCCGAATCGAGCGCCTACAACATCGCATTCGTCTTGCGAATCGGCGGAGATCTGGACGTCGAGGCGTTGCGGGGCGCTCTCGGCGACCTGGTGGAGCGCCACGAGGTACTGCGCACGGTCTTCCCCGAAGACCTCTCCGGCGCCCAGCAGGTGATCCTGCCGCGCGAGCAGGCGATGCCGGTGATCGACGCCGTCGACACCGCACCCGATCGGGCGAACGCGGCGCTGACCGCGCTGGCCCGCCAGGGCTTCGACCTCACCCGGCAGACGCCGCTGCGAGTGTCGTTGCTGCGCACCGCATCCGACGAACACCTGCTCGGCGTCGTCGTCCACCACATCGCCGCCGACGGCTGGTCGCTCGGCCCGCTGACGCGTGATCTCGCACTGGCCTACGTGGCTCGCACCGGGGGCGCCGTCCCCGAACGCGCACCGCTGCCGGTGCAGTACGCCGACTTCAGCCTGTGGCAGCGGGCCGTGCTCGGCAGCGAGGACGACCCGGACAGCATCACCGCCACCCAGCTCGCGTTCTGGCGCGAGACGTTGTCCGAACTGCCCGACGAGCTGCCGCTGCCGTTCGACCGGCCACGCCCCGCCGAACCCACCGGGTCCGCGGGCACCGTGACCTGCGCGGTCTCGGCACCGCTGCAGCACGCGCTCGACGAGCTGGCCGGCCACACCGGTGTCAGCCTGTTCATGGTCGTGCGCTCGGCGCTGTCGGTGCTGCTGCGCAGCGTCACCGGTGGCCGCGACATCCCCATCGGTACCCCGGTCGCCGGGCGCACCGACATCCAGCTCGACGACCTCGTCGGCATGTTCGTCAACACCCTGGTCCTGCGCTCCGATGTCGATCCCGGCCGCAGCTTCACCGAGCTGCTGCACGCCGATCGCGATGGTGAGCTCGCCGCCCTCGCCCACGCCGATGTGCCGTTCGAGCGCGTCGTCGACGCGCTGGGCCGCGAGAGCAGGGCGAGCAACCGCCACCCGCTGTTCCAGGTCGCGCTGAGCATGCAGGACAACCGCACACCCGCGCTGGAACTGCCCGGCCTGCGGCTGGCCGCGGAAGAGCTCGACATCGCCCTGGCCAAGTTCGACCTGGAACTGCGGGTCGCGCCCGCCGAGGACAGCGGGTTGCGGTTCGACTTCGTCTACGCCACCGAACTGTTCGACGCCGCCACCATTCAGACCCTCGCCGACCGGTTCGTGCAGATCCTCACCCAGGTGACCGCCGACCCACGGCAATTGGTGTGCGATCTGGACCCGCTCACCGTGCTCGAGCACCGTGAGCACGTCCCCGCACAGGGACCCGCCGCGGTCACGCCGGTCATCCTGGCCGACATCCTCGACGGTGCCGCCACGAAGTATCCGCAGCGGCCGGCGCTGCGCTGGTTCGCCGACGGCAGCGTCGCCGGGGACGTGGGCGAGCTCGACTACGCCGAGGTCGCGAGCCGGGCGCACCGGCTGGGCCGGGCGCTGATCGCGCGCGGCATCGGCACCGGCGACCGGGTGGCCGTCGGGCTGACCCGCTCACTGGACTGTGCCCTCGCCATCTTCGGCGTCGCGGCCAGCGGCGCCGCATTCGTGCCCGTCGACCCGCGCTACCCGGCCGACCGGGTGCGCCACATGCTCACCGACTCCGGTGCCAGCGCGGTGCTCACCGCGCGTGCCGACGCGGACTCGTTGCGCGAGGCCGCGGGCCCGATCGACACCCAGTGGTTGCTGATGGACGGCGACGAGCTGAACGCCGAACTGGCCGGCTACGACGGGGTCCGGATCAGCAACGCCGAGCGGGTCCGCCCGGTGCGCACCGCCGACCTGGCCTATCAGATCTACACGTCCGGTTCGACCGGCCTGCCCAAGGGTGTCACCGTCACCCACGGCGGTCTCACGAGTCTCGCGCTCGACCTGCGTGAACGGATGGGCCTCGACCGGTTCTCCCGCACGTTCTTCTTCTCCACACCCAGTTTCGACGTCTCGGTGCTCGACATGCTCCTCGCCGTCTACTCGGGCGCCGAGATGGTGATCGGCCCGATCGACATCTACGGCGGTGACGAACTCGGGACCCTGCTGGAACGCGAGCAGATCACCCACACCTTCCTGACGCCCGCGGTGCTGGGCTCGATCGACCCCACCCGCCACCCGCTGCCGATGCTGCGCGGTCTGATGGCCGGTGGCGAAGCAGTGCCGCCGGACCTGGTGGAGAACTGGGCGCCGGGCAGGCGGTTCGTCAACGCCTACGGGCCCACCGAGTTCACCGTCATCGCCGCAATGTCGGACCTGCGGGTGGGTGTTCCGGTCGCCATCGGCACGCCGGTGCGCGGCTCACGGGCCCTCGTGCTCGACGAGCGGCTGCGACCGGTCGTCGGCAGGGTGCCGGGCGAGCTCTACATCGGCGGCGCCGGCATCGCCCAGGGCTATCACGAGCGCTACGGCCTGACCGCGGGACGCTTCATCGCCGACCCGTTCGGCCCGGCGGGCAGCCGGATGTACCGCACCGGCGACGTGGTGCGCTGGACGGCGAACGGTGAGATCGACTACCTGGGTCGCAGCGACCATCAGGTGAAGGTGCGCGGTTTCCGGATCGAACTCGGCGAGATCAGCGCCGTCCTGGGCAGTCATCCCGAGGTCCGCTTCGCACACACCGAGGTCCGCCGGATCGCGGGCGACGACCGGATCGTCGCCTGGATCCAGCTGAACGAGGGCGTCGACCCGGCCGAGGTGGCCGGGGTGAAGCGGCACGCGATGGTCCGGCTGGCCGGGCACATGGTGCCCGCGTCGCTGAACCTGATCGACCAAGTGCCGCTCACCCCGGTCGGCAAGCTCGATCGCACGGCGTTGCCGGAACCGCAGTTCACGGCCGCCGCGGGCCGGGCACCACAGACCGACGCCGAGCGGACGGTCGCGCGAGTGTTCGAGGAGCTGGTCGGGGCGAGCGAGGTCCGCGCCACCGACAGCTTCTTCGACATCGGCGGAAACTCACTGCTGGCCACCCAGCTGGTGGCCCGGCTGGCCGCGGCCAGCAATGTGCGCCTGGAAGTGCGCACCGTGTTCGCTGCGCCGACCGTCGCCGAACTCGCCGCGCTCATCGAATCCGGACCGTCCGGCGACGAACACCGGCCGGACCTGGTGCCCCGGCCACGCCCGGAGCGGATTCCGCTGTCGGCGGCGCAGCGCAGGCTGTGGTTCCTCAACCGCTTCAACGCGGGTGCCGGCGGTGACAGTCAGTCCTCGGGCGCCTACAACGTCCCGGTCGTACTGCGCCTGCACGGCACGGTCGACCTCGATGCGCTCATTGCCGCTTTGCACACGGTGCAACGTCGGCACGAGACGCTGCGCACGGTGTTCCCGGAGACCGCCGGCGAGCCAGAGCAGTTGGTGCTCGACCCGGCGATCGCCGCCGTCACGCTGTTCCACGCGACGGCCACCGCGAGCGAGGTCGACACCGCCGTGACCCGTTTCGTCACCCCGGGTTTCGACCTGTCGGCCTCGGTGCCCATGCGGGCGGCGCTGATCAGCGTCGACCACACCGGGCAGTCGGCACCGGCCAAGGCCAAGTTCGCGGTCGCGCGCTCGACCGAGCATGTGCTGGTGCTGGTCGTGCACCACATCGCGATGGACGGCTGGTCGCTGGAACCGCTCGCCGCCGAAGTGGCCGCCGCCTATCGTGGCATCCAGATCGGTGAACCGTTCAGCGAACAGATCCCGCCGGTCCAGTACGCCGACTACACCCTGTGGCAGCAGGAACTCCTCGGTACCGAGGACGACCCGGACTCGCTGATCAGCAAGCAGCTCGACCACTGGCGCGGCGTGCTCGACGGCCTGCCGGAGCTGCTCACCGTGCCGGCCGACCGCTCGCGGCCGCCGGTGCCCTCCTACCAGGGCGGCACCGTCGACTGCACGGTCGACGCGGCGACCCACCGGGCGCTGCGCGGCATCGCCACGGCGAACAACGTCAGCATGTTCATGGTGTTGCACGCGGCGCTGGCGGTCCTGCTGCATCGGGTCACCGGCACCGAGGACATCGCCGTCGGCACCGCCAGCGCGGGCCGTGGACATCCAGCACTCGACGCGATGATCGGCATGTTCGTCAACACCCTGGTGCTGCGCACCGAGGTTTCCGACGAGCGCGCGTTCGTCGACCTGCTGCGCACCGTCCGCGACGGGGACCTCGACGCGTTCGCGAACGCCGACCTGCCCTTCGAACGGCTCGTCGAGGTCGTCAACCCGGCGCGCTCCCAGGCACACCACCCGCTGTTCCAGGTGATGCTGTCGGTGCGCAACACCCCGGTGCGGATGCTGGAACTGCCCGGTCTGCGGATCGAAGCCGTCGACGCCGACGCCGGTATCGCCAAGTTCGACCTGCAGTTCACCTTCACCGAGACCCAGACCGCCAGTCGGGTGGGCGACGGCATCAGCCTGTCGGTGAACTTCGCGGCGGACCTGTTCGACGAGGTCACCGCGCGCAGGCTCGGCGACCGCCTGGTCCGGCTGCTCACCGCCGTGGCCGCCGACCCGAACACCGCGGTCGGCGACCTGGCCCTGCTCGACGCGGTCGAGTGGACCGCGCTGGCACCGGTGCACGGTGCCCGCGCCGAGCAGGCGGTGACGCTGCCCGCGGTCTTCGGTGCCGCCGTGGCTCGTTCCCGCGAGGGCGTCGCGCTGTGCGCCGGGGACACCGTGGTCACCTACGACGCGCTCGACCGGTGGACCAACCGGCTCGCCCGTGTCCTGATCGGACACGGCGTGGGGCCGGAAACCCTGGTGGCCCTGGGTATTCCGCGTTCGGTGGAGTCGGTGGCGACCATGCTCGCCGTCGCGAAGGCGGGCGCCGCGTTCGTGCCGGTCGACCCGAACTACCCGCCGCAGCGGATCAGTCACATGCTCACCGATTCCGCTGCGGCCCTGGGTCTGACGCTGCTCGAGCACCGCGATCGACTGCCCGCCGATACCCGCTGGCTGGTCCTGGACGACCCGCAGACCAGGGCCACCGTGCTGGGGACCGACGACTCGCCGGTTACCGACGCCGAACGGATTCGCCCCCTGCGCCTGCACAATCCGGCGTACGTGATCTACACGTCGGGCTCCACCGGGACCCCGAAGGGCGTCGTGGTCACCCACGGCGGTCTGTCGAACTTCGCCGCCGAGACCGCCGACCGGTTCGATGTGCGTCCCGGCAGCCGGGTGCTGCACTTCGCGACTCCGAGCTTCGACGCCGCCATGCTCGACATCCTGTTCGCGCTCGGTGGCGCGGCGACGCTGGTGATCTCCCCGGCCGGGGTGGTCGGCGGCGAGGACTTGCGGCAGGTGTTCATCCGGGAACGGATCACCCACGCGT
>NZ_JBHWZY010000110.1:0-11912 GCF_042727815.1 Nocardia sp. NPDC060220 | reverse complement strand
GTCGGCCTCGGTGCCGATCCCGAGGGCCCGGCTGGACCGGCGGATCAGCTCGCGCGCGGCGTCGTCCTCGGCGATCTCCCGGTCGCGTACATCGGCCGGGACGACCCGTTCGGTGAGGTCGTAATGCCGGGTGAACCCGACCCGGCGGGCGGTGGACAGCTCACCGGCGGCGAAGAGCTGCTCGCAGATCATCTTCGTGTCGCTCAGGTTCCACCAGGTCCCCTTCGGCCGGGGCTTGTCCAGTTCCAGATGACGTTCGATCTCCCCGGCGCTCGCCGCGCCCACCTCGGTCACGACATCGAGAATGTCCTTGCCCAGCGTGGGATTTCGTTCGACGATCGTGCGCATCCCCGACCAGCGCCCGTGCCGGTACTCGCGCATCCGCCAGCGCATCAGCGGCCAGTCGGCGACCGGGATCAGCGCCGCCTCGTGCGCCCAGTACTCCACCAGCCCCCGTCGCGCCTTCGCGCTGTCGCTCCAGGCGGCGCCGTCGAGCAGGCCGCGATCGTAGGGGCCGATCCGGCTGAACACCGGCGCGTAGTGCGCGCGGACCACAGCCGAGACCGAATCTATTTGCAGCAGACGGGTTCTGGCGACCACATCGAGCACGGCCCGACGCTTCGGGTTGGTGGGCCTTCGCTTGCCGAAGCCCTGCGCGGCCAGCGCCGTTCGACGGGCCTGCGCCGCATTCATCCGCTGCATTCGCTCAGCCTGACACAGGGGTCCGACAGGTTTTCGGCGCTCAGGTGGAGACCCGGACCTCACCCGCGGTGTCGATCTCGGTCCGCCGATCCCCGCCCGGCGCGGCGGCCAGCACGGTCGCCACCCAGCGTCTGCCGACCGGCAGCACGCGCACGGTCACCGAGCCCGCTCCCGCCATGTCGAGTTCGTCGACCGCGGCCTCGATCACGTGGTGGCGCACCCATTCCGGGACCCCGAGAAAGCCGCCGTCGTCGAGCAGGGTGACCTCGACGCCGCGCGATCGCGCCCCCCGAGCGGCGGCGCTGAGCCGATCGGTGACCAGCTGCGGCGCCCGGAGACCGTCGCGCAGTTCGGCTTCGAGCAGCCTGCACTGTTCGCGTTCGGTGTCGGTGAGCTCGATCCCGGCGGCGATGCGGGCGAGCAGGGGCCCGGCCACCCGGTCGAGTGCTCCCAGCTGACGATCACGCTCGGCAGTGGCCGCGGCCAGCGCGGCCTCGGTCGCCGCGCGTCGATTGGCCTCGCTGCGCAGTTCCCGCAGCGAACGCTGGGTGGGCCGCACGATCGACATGAACACCGTCACCGCGCCGACAGTGGCGACCGGCGTCAGCGCGCGCACCACGGTTTCGGGGTGCCAACTCGTGAACACACCCATCGTCACCAGCACCGTCGCGGCGGCCGCCACGCCGAGCCAGGCCGACACGATCCGCCCGCGCAGCACCAGCATCGCCAGCAGATACGACGTCGGATAGGCGGTCCACAGCTGGTGGGCGAACCCCGACGAGCTCTCGAGCCACGGCACGGTGAGCGCCATCGCCGCAGGTCCGGCACACGCCACGTAGATCGTGGCGGGCCACGGCAGCGGGTCCACCGGGAACACCAGCACCACCAGCGCGGCCACGGCCATCAGCACCAGCGCGGCGGCCGCGGCCGCCGGCGGGGCGATATCGAAATTCACCCGCAGGTACATCACGATGGTGGCTTCGAAGATCACCACGAACAGCCACGCCGTACCGTCGCTGAGGCCGAACAGATCGCGCATCGCGAACGGCAGATCCCGATCGACCATCAGCTACCCCACACCAGCGTCACCACGGTTCCCGCGCCCGGCGCCGATTCCACGAACGCCGCGCCACCGGCGAGCGCCCGCATCCGGCCCAGGATGCTGCCCGCGATCCCCATCCGATCGGCCGACACCCGCGCCGGGTCGAACCCGGCGCCGTCATCGGACAGCACCACCCGGATGCCGCCGGTCGCGATGGTGACCGACACACCGCGCCGCACCGTCCGACCGGGGACGTCGGCATGACGCACGCTGTTGCGCACCGCCTCCGAGAGCGCGGCCCCCAGCACCTGCGCGGCCTCGATCGGCAGGCACAGATCGGCCGCGCGCCGCGAGGACACCTGCACCGGGACCTCGGATTCCACCTCGCGCACCGCCTCGCGCAGGAATTCGATCGCCGCGGCGGCGTCGAGGTGGTCGATCTCGGGCGCGGTCCGCGACAGCTCGAGCTGTTCGAGGGTGCGCGCGGCCTGGTTGCGCAGCACCGGCGAGGACTGCTGCGCCCGCGAGGCCTCCAGCAGCGTCGACAGCACCGCGTCGTGGATGAGCGCCGCGAAACGCGCGCCCTCGCGTTCTCTGGCCGAGGTCGCCGCGACCGCCGCCGCCCGGCTGCGCTGCCGGACCGCTTCCCGATCGACCCGTTCGGCGGCGGCACGCGCATACACCACACACCACAGGAACAGCGCGGCTACACCGAGCGCCCTGGTGATGTCGCCGAACAACGCCCCCATCGAACTGTCGGGCACCACAAGGGCATTCGACACACTGGTCGTCACCGCGAGCAGGGCTGCGAACGCGGCCGCACCACGTCGCGGCCACGCCAGACCCGCGGCCAGCACGCCGACAGCGAGCCCTCGATAAGGCCACGAGGCGAACGAACCGACGTGCACCACCGGATACACCAGCGGCGTCGCCACGGTGGCCGCGAGGTAACACACGGCGGCCGCGGCGGCGGTGCGCCGGATCGCCGCGGCGGTGCCGCGCGCCGACACGATCGCCAGTACACCGAACATCAGATACGCCGACACCAGATGCAGTTCCGGCCACACCGAATGATTGATCGGCTGCACCAGCACCGCGGGCAGTTCCAGCACCATCACGATCGTGGCGCCGGTCCCGATCACCAGCCCGAGCCTGCGCAGGATCTGTTCGGTCGCCGCGCGCGAGAAGTCGACATCGCCGACCGGTGCGGGCGCCGTCGCGACCGCGAGATCGGTCACGTGCGCTGCTGCCTTTCCGGCACGGGCAGCCATCCGTCCTCGACGGCCCGTTTGTACAGATCGGTCTTGGTGGGCGCGGGTCGGCCCGCGTCGGCGTACTTCTGCCGGATGCGGCCCAGGTAGTCGTTGACGGTCTGTTCCGACAGACCGGTCAGCCGGGCCACCCGCGAGGCCTTCTCCCCCGAGGCGTACAGCATCAGCACTTCCTCCTGACGCGGGCTGAGCCCGACGTCGGAGAGCTTCGGATCGCCGTCGATGGCGGCGGCCCAGTCGGTGGTCACCACCTGCTCCCCCGACGCGGCCCGGCGCACCGCCTCGACCACGGTCGCCACGCTCTCGGACTTGCGCAGCACCCCGAGCACGCCCGCTTTGGCGGCGGAGCGGACCAGGAAGGCGTTGTCGGCGCCGGTGAACACCAGCACCTCGATGTCGCGTTCGCGCAGCGCGGTGACATTGTCCTCGGGCGTCGAGCCGTCGGGCAGGCGCAGATCGAGGACGACGAGGTCGAGATCGGTGGTCTCGGCGAGCAGCCCGGCGACGGACTCCGCCACCGCCACCAGTTCCAGGTCGGGTTCGGGGCCGAGCATGGCCGCCAGTCCGATCGCCACGGACTCGTGGTCCTCCACCAGACCGACCCGCCGCACCGTGCGCGTCTGCGCCAACTCGCTCACCCGACCACTCCCCATCCTCGAACACCACCGCGGCCAGCCCGCAACACGTCGGTCGAGTTCTACCGCATCCCGAGCCCGCGTGTCAGCCCACCAAAATTCGGGGCGGACCCGCTGTCCCGATCAGCTATTCCATCAGACCAGCGGCGATGGTCGCGCCGAGTTCCCAGCATTTCTCCAGATCGGCCTTGCTCGGCGGTCCCGAGACCACGACCGCCTCGGCGGCGCGCTGCCAGCCCAGCCCGGTGGTGATCCGCTCCACGCTGCTCTCAGCACCTTCGGTGCCTTCGTTGCCGTGCAGGTAGAGGCCGTAGGGGCGCCCACCGGTCGAGTCGAGGCAGGGGTAGTAGATGGTGTCGAAGGCGTGTTTGAGCGCGCCGCTCATGTAGCCGAGATTGGCCGGGGTGCCGAGCAGGTAGCCGTCGGCGTCGAGCACATCGACGGCGGTCACCGCCAGCGCGGCCCGGCGCACCACCTCGACCCCCTCGATCTCGGGGTCGCTCGCCCCGGCGAGGACCGCTTCGAACATCGCCTGGGTGTGCGGCGACGGGGTGTGATGGATGATCAGCAACCGGGCCATGGGCTCGCTACTCTCCTGGGTCGCGTTCCAGTTTTTCCAGTGCCACCGCGCGGCGCATGGTGTCGCGGGCGCGGCCCCGGTCGCCGGCGTAGTCGTAGGCGCGGGCCAGCCGGTAGGAGGAGCGCCAGTTGTCCGGGTCGGCTTCCCACTCGGTCTTGATCTGCGCGAACAGGGCGTCGGCCGCGTCGCGTTCGATCCGGCCGGAGGGTCGGCGCGGCAGTTGCGAGGTGTCGACCTCCAGTCCTTCCTCGTGGATACGCCGGGCCAGCCGTTGATGCGCGAACGCCGCGCTCAAGGTCGCCCACAGGATCCAGAGACCGACGACGGGCAGCAGCAGCATGCCGATGCCGATCGCGATACCCGCGAACCCGCCGTCGGCGATGTAGGCGATGGCGAGCCCGCCGAGCCGGACGAAGTAGAACAGCAGCGCGATGACCAGGAACACCACGACCGCAACGGTTTTCAGGACCTGCCGATCGGGTCGCTGCGCGTCGGAGTCGCTCACAGATCCAGGAACGGGTCGAGCCCGACGGTCAGACCCGGCCGTCCGGCGATCTCGCGCACCCCGAGCAGCACGCCCGGGGCGAACGAGGACCGGTCGATGGAGTCGTGGCGAATGGTCAGGGTCTCGCCCTGGGTGCCGAACAGCACCTCCTGGTGGGCGACGAGCCCGGCCAGACGCACCGAATGCACTCGCACACCGTCGACATCGGCGCCGCGGGCACCCTCGAGTTCGGTGGTGGTGGCGTCGGGGCTGATCCCGACCCCGGCCTCGGCGCGGGCCGCGGCGATCACCGCGGCGGTGCGGTAGGCGGTGCCCGAGGGGGCGTCGGCCTTGTTCGGGTGGTGCAACTCGATGACCTCGACGGAGTCGAAGAACCGCGCCGCCTGCTCGGCGAATCGCATCGACAGCACGGCGCCGATGGCGAAGTTCGGCGCGATCAGCACGCCCACCTCGGGCCGCTGCGCCAGCTGCCCGCGTACCTCGGCGAGGCGGGCCTCGTCGAAGCCGGTGGTGCCGACGACGGCGTGGATGCCGTTCTCGATCAGGAACTTCAGGTTGCCCATCACCACATCGGGGTGGGTGAAATCGACGACCACCTGGGTGCCCGCCTCGGTGAACGTCTCGAGCGCGTCACCCTTGTCGACCTGCGCCACCAGCTCCAGATCGGGCGCCGCCTCCACCGCCGCGCAGATCGCCTGCCCGACCTTGCCGCGTGCTCCGAGCACTCCGACCCGAATGGTCACCGCATCTCCTCGTCCTCGACTCAGCTTGCTCGTCGAAGCCTATCGAGCAGCCCGTGGGGCCGCGGCGCCGACCTCACACCATCGGGCCGGCCGAGCCGTCAGTCGAAGACGATCACCTGTCGTAGCGCCGCGCCCGCCGCGAGATCGTCCATCGCCTGGTTCACCTGGTCGAGTCCGATGCGGGCCGAGACGAGCCGTTCCAGCGGCAGCTTGCCCTCGCGCCACCGCCGCACGTATTCGGGGATGTCACGGTCGGGAACAGCGGAGCCGAGGTAGCTGCCGATGATGGTGCGGCCCTGCGCCACCAGCGCCAGTGGCGAGATGGTGGCCGTGGCGGTCGGGGCGGGCAGGCCGACCGTCACGGTGACGCCACCGGGTGCTGTTGCGGTGACGGCGGTTTCGAACGCGCGGACGTTGCCCGCCGCTTCGATCACCACGTCGGCCTGCACGCCCTGCTCGGCGACCTCGCCCGGCGTGCAGGCCGCGGTCGCACCGAATTCGCGGGCGAGCGCCAGCTTTTCGGGAACCGTGTCGACGGCGATCACCTCGCCGAGACCGAGCGACACCGCGACGAGCACCGCCGCCATCCCGACACCGCCGAGCCCGACCACCATGATCCGGTCGCCCGCACCGGGTTTCGCGGCGTTGAGCAGTGCGCCGCCGCCGGTGAGCACCGCGCAGCCGAGCACCGCCGCCACCTCGGGCGGCACGTCGTGGTCGACCGGGACGACCGAGCGCCGGTCCACCACCGCGTGCGTGGCGAAGCCGGAGACGCCGAGATGGTGCTGCACCACCTCGCCGTTCCGGGTGAGCCGTCGACCGCCGCCGAGCAATTCGCCCGCGTTGTTGGCCACACTGCCCGGCCCGCACGGCGTGCGCCCGTTGCTCGCACAGCCCGCGCAGTCGCCGCAGCGCGGCAGGAACGTCATCACGACCCGCTGTCCAGGGGCCACATCGGTGACACCGGCGCCCACCGATTCGACGATGCCTGCGGCTTCGTGGCCGAGCAGCATGGGCACCGGGCGCACCCGATTGCCGTCCACCACAGACAGATCCGAATGGCACAGGCCGGCCGCTTCGATGCGCACCAGCAATTCGCCCCGACCCGGTTCGGCCAGTTCCAGGTCACACACCGTGATGGGCTGCGAATCGGCGAACGGCGCCGGATCGGCGATCCGTTCCAGAACGGCTCCACGAATCTTCATGCTCGCGACGCTACCGCGAGTGCCCTTTACAGGTTCCGGGATCTGTCGCTAACCTCGATCTCGGTGATGGTGCTCCTGTCGGCCGCCTCGTACCGTGCCCAGGGTCGGCGCCATCACGAACAAGGAGAAATCCCCTGTCAGTGCAGTTCAATCACACCATTGTCGGATGCCGCGATAATCGGGAGACCGCCGAGTTCTGGGCGGACATCCTCGGGTTGGACGTAGGAAAAGAGTGGGGGCCGTTCATTCCGATCGCCCTCGATCACGGTGCGGCCTTCGATTTCGCCGAGGTCCCGCCCTTCGTTTCCGAGATCCAGCCGCAGCACTACGCGTTCCTGGTCAGCGAGGCCGAGTTCGACGCGGCCTACGCCAAGATCCAGCGCTACAAGCTGGACCATTGGGCCGACCCCCAGCAACACGGGGTCAACGAGATCAATCACAACGATGGTGGTCGCGGTGTCTATTTCCTCGACCCCAACGGCCACTTCCTGGAACTGATCACCGTTCCGTACGGCGGTTGGCCCGAATAGTCGTTCAGGCCGGTCCCCACTGGGACCGGCCTGTTTGCGATTACCCGAGCTTCGCGGCCGCGCGGGTCCCGCGCAGACCCAGCAGCGCGGCGCCGACACACGCCACCGAGACGCCCACGATGAACCAGGGGAATACCGTCGTGAGTCCCCAGGTCGTCGCGGCCCAGCCCGCCGCCAGGGTCGGCAAGGCCATCGCCGAATAGGCCAGCAGGTAGAAGGCCGACATGGTCTCGCCACGGCGATGCGGCGGAACGACCTCGGACAGGTGCCGCAGCGACCCACCGAAACCGAGACCGAAGGTGCCGCCGAGCACCAGACCGGCGAGGACCACTACCGCGGGCTCTTTCGTGGCCAGCGCCGGAATAGTGGCGAGTAGTGCGGCCGCCATGCCGAGGTCACCGATCATCGCGGCGCGACGGGCCGGCACACGGGTGGCCAGCAACTGCGCCAACGCGCCCGCCAGCGCGGTGCTCGCGACGACGACACCACCGAACACCAGATTGTGCACGCCGGTTTCGGCCGCGGCCAGCGACGGATACAGCGACAGCAGGACACCCAGCACCGACCAGGCGGCCATCACGCCGATCGCGGAGAACCAGAAGTCGGACCTGATCTCGTGCGGGACGGACGGTTTCGCGATGGTGATGCGTGCCTTCACCCGGGTGGTGTGCGGTTCACGAAGGGCGAGAATGCCGGCCCCCGCGGCCACACAGATGACGGTGATCACCACATACGGCGTGCGCAACGGCGACGGCGCGTACTGCGCGAGCACCGCGGTGCCGAGCACCGCGATCGCGATGCCGACGTTGAACGCGACGCCGCTGAGCTGCCCGGACCGAGCACCACGCTCGGGCCGCAGATCCAGCAGCGCCGCCGCGCCCGCGACGACGGTGGCGCCGACGGCCGCCCCGTGTAATGCCCTGGCCAGCAACAACATCGGCACCGAATCGGCGAGCAGGAAGACGCCCAGCCCGAGGATCATGGTGGCGAAGGCGCCGATCATCACCGGCTTGCGGCCGACCACATCGGAGATCCGGCCGGAGACCAGCACCGCGCCGAGCGCCGCGAAGGCATAGACGGCGAAGACCAGGGTCGTGGTCAGCGGGGACAGATGCCACTCGGTCTCGTAGATCCCGTAGAGCGGAGCGGGCGCCCCGGAAACCCCGAGCGCCACCGCGCTCGCGGCCAGGACGAGCCCGTACGCCCAGCGCTGCCCGGCCTCGACCGGCGCCATCGTTGTCGCTGCCACAGCAGCCCCCATCAGCAGAGTTTGATAACCATCGAACGATGATCAGGCTACGCCGAGTATGATGACTATCAAACCCCCGAGTGAGGTAACTCATGACACAGGCTAAAGATCTCACCCCGGCGCCGACCATACCCGTCGCCGCGCTCCCCACCGTCCTCGGCGCCCTTCACGACCCCGTCCGCCTGGAGATGGTCCGTCGCCTGAGCAATGCCGCCGCCCCCGTCCGCTGCGCGGCGCTCTACGACGCGATCAACAAATCCACCGCGACCCACCACTTCAAGATCCTGCGCGAAGCGGGCCTGATCGAACGGCTCACCATCGACGGCCAGACCTTCCAGGAACTGCGCACCGACGCCGTAGAGCACGCGCTGCCCGGCCTGCTCCCCTCGATCGTCGACGCCGCCAACCGCGTGGATGCGGATGCCACACACCGCGACGAGCAGTCCTTGCGCTGATCGCCCGACCGGCCCTACGTGTTTCCAGCGTTCCGCGGCTGTCGCCACCGCGCCGCCCGGCAGTGACGGCGTACCGGCCAGAGCCCGACTCGGACAGATGGCCGCAGGCGACCGGGGTGCTTCCACCCGGGGTGGCGCGACACCGCTCACCACCGATCATCGGCACCACCGTTCACGCGCGGCCCGGATGACCCCGGTGCCGAATTGCTCAGCGCTCGACGAGCTTTCGGACCGAGGCGGGCAGATCGCGGGTGCGCTGATACGGGCCCGACACCGCCGCACCGTAGGGGCGGGCGAGCAAGGTGCGGGCGATCTCGCTGACCTCGTCGGTGGTGACGGCGTCGATGCGAGCCAGGGTCGCCGAGACGCTGCGATGGTTGCCGTAGCTGAGTTCGCTGCGGCCGATGCGGTTCATCCGGGAGGCCGAGTCCTCGAGGCCCAAGACCAGCCCGCCGCGCAAAGAGCCCTTGGCCCTGGCGCATTCGGCATCGGTGACGCCGTTGGCGGCGACCTCGTCGAGCACGCCACGTGCCAATGTCGCGACCTGGCCGAGGTTTTCGGGCTGGCAGCCGAGCGAGACCGAGAACGCGCCGGTGTCGGCGAAGGTGTCGACGCTCGAGTACACCGAGTACGCCAGGCCGCGTTCTTCCCGGATGCGCTGGAACAGGCGCGAACTCAGGCCGCCGCCGACGATGGTGTTGAGGATCGACAGTGGCCAGCGCTGTTGGCCTTCGTGCCTGCCGAACGCCCGCACCCCGAAGGCGAGGTGGGTCTGTTCACTGTCGCGGTTGATCCTGATCAGGCCGGGTGCGCCCTGCGCGCGGAACTTCCCTTCGCGGCGCGGCGCGGGCTCGGCGGTGGTGTCCAGGTGTGGTCCGAACGCGCGGTGCACCAGTTCCACCACGCGTTCGTGCTCCACGTTGCCCGCCACCGCGACGACCATGCGATCGGGCCGGTAGCGGCGCTGATGGAAGCCGCGCAGCTGGGCAGCCTGCATGTTCTCGATGGATTCGACGCTGCCGATCACCGGGCGCCCGATCGGGTGGTCGCCGAACATGGCGGTGAGGAAGGAGTCGGCGACCAGGTCTTCGGGGTCGTCGTCGCGCATCGCGATCTCTTCCAGGACCACCTGGCGCTCCACGTCGACGTCGATCGCGCGGCACAGACCGTTGAGCACCACATCGGAGACGAGGTCCACGGCGAGCGGCAGGTCCTCGTCGATGACGTGGGCGTAGTAGCAGGTCTGTTCCTTGGCGGTGAACGCGTTGAGCTCGCCGCCGACCGCGTCCATGGATTGCGCGATGTCGAGGGCGGTGCGTGTGGGCGTCGCCTTGAACAGCAGGTGTTCGAGGAAGTGCGCGGCGCCGGCCACGGTGGGGCCCTCGTCGCGCGAACCGACGCCTACCCACACTCCGATGGAGGCCGAGCGCACGCCGGGCACGTGCTCGGTGACCACACGAAGGCCACCGGGCAGCACGGTGCGGCGCACTCCCCCGGTGGAGACATCGTCAGCGGATTCGGTATTCGACTCGGTCAACTTCGGTTTCGTCACCCGATCCTCGATAACAGTGTCTTCGTCGGACTCGGTCTGCGACTCGATGTGCTCGGACCTCGTCACCCGATCCCACCGGACGGCTGTGCTGGCATGGTTCCTCAAACTCTCGAACGGGACCTGGCGACGTGCGCGTAATGCCTCATTGTGCAGGCCGCAGGCACGACGGCCGGCTCCGCGATTCTATGCGCCCATCGCCCCCGCCCGCGCATCGGCCCTCGTCGCCGGGTCCTCTCCGGCGAGCCCGCGCGTCTCGGATCCGCTCCCGTCGAGGACATCCGCGATCCGGGCCAGCGCCGCTTCGCCCGCCATCGCCCAGTGCGTGGCGGGGATGGCGTGCCGGTGGACCGTGCCGTCGACGGCGGTGGCCCAACTCGCCGCGCCACGCGATCCGCTGGGATCGTCGACGGTGGCGGCGAAGTAGACGAGGTCGCCGTCGAAGCGACGTGGCCGGTATTCGTCGACCATCCGCATCGAGGCCGTGGCGGCGTCGATGATGCGGGCGATGCGGTCGCGATCGAGTGCCACCAGTGGTCCGCCGATGCCCGCGGCCGCGGCGGCGAGACCGTCGGTGTCGAACGCGAGATCGTCACCGGCGAGCCCGCCGAGCAGGTCGCCGACGGTGGGCATCGCAGTCTGTTGCGGTCCGTCGCCGAGCCAGCTGTCCATCATGGCCAGCTGTGCCACCTGTTCGCCGTCGGCTTGCAGGCCGGTGGCGACGGCGTGGGCCAGCAGCCCGCCCAGCGACCAGCCGAGCAGGTGGTACGGCCCTTCCGGCTGCACCTCGCGGATGGCGGCGATGTAGCGGCGCGCCCAGTCCTCGATCGTGGCGGGCAGCGGTTCGTCGGCGGTGAGGGCAGGCGACTGCAACCCGTAGATCGGGCGCTGCGGGTCGAGGTGACGGGTCAGTCCGGCGAACGACCAGGACACACCGCCGACGGGGTGGATGCAGAACAGCGGCGCGCCGGTGCCGCCGGCGCGCAGCGGGAGCAGGACCGCGAACGCGTCATCGCTCGAATCATCTTCGGCGCGTAGCCGTTCCACGACGACCGCCGGCGTGGGGTCGGTGAAGAACCACGCCACCGGCACCGGGCTGCCCAGTGCTTCGCTCAGTCGAGACGACAGCTGGACCGCGGTGAGGGAGTTGCCGCCGAGGTCGAAGAAGTTGTCGTCCATGCCGATGCGGTCCAGTCCGAGTACCCGGGCGAAGGCGCCTGCGACGAGCTGCTCGGTCTCGGTGATCGGCGCCCGATAGGTCGCCTGGCGGATCTCCGGGCGCGGCAGTGCGCCACGGTCGAGTTTGCCGGAGGTGTTGACCGGCAACGCGTCCAGCTCGAGGACCACGGCGGGCACCAGGTAGCCGGGTAGTTCGGTGGCCAGCGCCGCCCGCAGCACGGCCGCATCGAATACCGAACCAGCGTGTGTCACAGTGCCGTCGACCTG
>NZ_JBHWZY010000109.1:0-12020 GCF_042727815.1 Nocardia sp. NPDC060220 | reverse complement strand
GGTTGCCCGAGTACACCCTCACCCGTGAGCAGGCCTGGGCGGGCATGGAGCTCGACGAACTCGTCAGCGACCTCGCCGCTGTGCACGACCGGCTCGCGCACGCCGAGATCAGTGCCCGCGCCGATCTGCTCGGCATCATCTGGCAGCAGGCTCTGATCAAGCTCGCCAAGCGCATCGACGCTCGCCGGGACGGCGACGACGCGCCAGCAGAGGAGTCGTTGCACGATCCACCGGCGCAACTGTCCCGGCTACGCCCGGCCCGATCGATGCACGACGACCGGGCGCCCCAGGCGAACTACGGCTGAGAACTCAGGCCGAGTGGGCGCGGTGCTCGGCGCCGACGGCGTCGGACAGGCGGGCGTAGCCACCCGCGCGCAGGTTGGCGGCGATGCCGCGGTGGACGCGGGTGGTCCAGAAGGGGCCACCGTAGATGAACCCGGTGTAGCCCTGCAGCAGAGTGGCCCCGGCAAGGATGCGGGCCCAGGCCTGCTCGGAGGTTTCGATGCCGCCCACCGAGATCAGGACCACCCGATCGCCGACGCGGGTGTAGAGGCGGCGCAGGACCTCCAGAGCACGTTCCGCCACGGGGGCGCCCGACAGCCCGCCCGCGCCCATAGCTTCGACCTCGGCGGCCGGGGTGGCCAGGCCGTCACGGCGGATGGTGGTGTTGGTGGCGACGATGCCCGCCAGACCCAGCTCGACCGCGAGGTCGGCGACGGCGTCGATGTCGTCGTCGGACAGGTCGGGGGCGATCTTCACCAGGACCGGCACCGACACGCTGTCGAGCACAGCCTGCAGGATCGGGCGCAGCGACTCCACGGCCTGCAGGTCACGCAGGCCGGGGGTGTTGGGGGAGGACACGTTGACGACGACGAAGTCCGCGAGCGGACCGAGTAATCGGGCGCTGGTCGCGTAATCGCCCGCGGCGGCGTCGGGTTCGGTGACCTTGGTCTTGCCGATGTTCGCGCCGATCGGGACGGTGGGGCGCGCGCCGTGGAGGCGAGCGGCCGCGGCGGCGGCACCGTGGTTGTTGAAACCCATCCGGTTGATCAGGGCGTGGTCGGCGGGCAGCCGGAACAGTCGCGGCGCGGGGTTGCCGGGCTGGGCATGCGCGGTGACCGTGCCGATCTCGGCGAATCCGAAACCCAGTGTGCCCCAGGCATTCGCGCCGTCGGCGTTCTTGTCGAAACCGGCGGCCAGACCCAGCGGCGCGGGGAAGTCGACACCGAACGCGGTGGTGGCCAGGATCGGGTCCCCCACCACGGTGAGCTTGCGGGCCAGCCAGCGCGTCGGCGGGAACCAGGTGGCGAAACGCAGCGCGGCGAACACCAGGTGATGCACCCGCTCCGGCGGGATCAGGAACATCAGGCGTAACAGGAGGGCGTACATGGTCGGCTCACAATCCGGGTTCGGGCACAGGCAGGACGGCATTCTTGCGGCGGCGCAACAGCACCCGGCGACTGCCGTCGGTGTAGGCGCGCACCCGGGACAACTCCCAGCCACCGAATTCGGCCTGGATGGCCAGTCGCATCGAGGCGGTGACCCGGTTGACCTCGGGTGGCAGCCGCAGGGGCACGTATTCGTAGTCGTCGTTGCTGGTTTCCCAGCTCGGCGGTAACGCCGAGCGCGCATTGCGAGGTGTGGCCATCACTGCCCTCTCTTTTGCTCTTGCACGCCGATCCGCTGCAGGCCATCGCCCGCGGCCGAGGCGACGAACAGGTCGCCGGTGCGTTCGTCGACGGAGATCGCGTCGGGTTGGCGCAGTGTCGCCAGCCTGGCCACCTCGACACCGATGCCGGTCGACAGGTCGTAGCCGACGACCTCGTTGCTCAGCGTGGCGCTCACCCACACCAGCTCCGACCGCGAGTCGTAAGCGAGCGCGTAAGGCGATGATGATACCGGGAAACGCTGGCGCAGCACGAGCGGACCGGCCGAGTAGACCAGCAGTTCACCGCCCGCGGTGTCGGCCACGATGATGCGGCCGTGCGGGTCGGTGATGGCGTTGGTGGCGCCGTCGCCCGCGCGCAGCATCAGGCCGAGCGCGTCCTCGCCCACCACGACGACGGCGGTTTGCTTGCGGTCGAGCACAGTGATGTTCTCGCCGGTCACCGCGATCGCGTCGGCCGAGACGAGACCGGTGATCGTGCGGGTGACGGTGCCGTCGGCGTTCAGTTCGCGCACGGTGCCGTCGGCGGTGCCGACGACGAGTGTGCCGTCGGTGCGAGTGTGCACGCTGTGCACGTCACCGTCGACAGCGGTCTCGGTGAGCGCGCCCGTGCCCGCGTCCACCCGCAGAACCCGGTTGGGGGCGGCGACGAGGACCTCTCCCGGCTTGCCTTGAGCCAGCGCCGCGCCGGCGGCGGGGAGGGCGACCGCGCGTGAGGTTGCCGGTGCGGCGGGGTCGATCAGCGACAGCGTGGTGCCCGCGGTATCGAGGGCGGCGAGCAGACCGGTCGAGCGTTCGGCGAGCAGTGCTTTGGTCGCGGCCGCGGCGAAGACCCGCCCCGCGGGATCGACCGCGGCGGGCGAGACCGCCGCGGTCGCGGGCGCCCTGGTCGGCACATCGGGACCGCCGTCTTCACCGCTGCACCCGGTCAGTACCACCAAAACCGCCGCGCCGACCAACGCAGAGGCGACCGAGCCACGAGGGCGCATGCACCGAACTCCTTCAATCCGCACGAGGTGACTGCCTTGATCACCATCTGACCATGATGACTCACCAGTAGCTCCGACCGGGTATCTGGCGTCGGAGCTGTCGGTGACGCGCGTTACTGTTGACGTGTCGAGCAATTGATCGCCATGCAACGGCAGGAGATCCCCACGATGACCGACCGGACACCGGCGGGTTTCGGCATCGATGACATCTCTGTGGGACCGTTCGCCCACGGTTTCGGCACCACCGACGACGGCCACCCCTTCGCCTTCCGCACTCACCGCGCCACCCTCACGGTGCAGATCTATCGCGCCGACCTGGGCGACGCGGTGCCCAGATCCGACGACGTGGTGGCCCAAGCCCAGGCGCAGGTGACCGACATCGACCTCGGCGACGAACGCAGCGTCAGCGCCTTCGTGCGCGATCTGCTCCTCGACGCCGACCCTGTCGAGGCGCCCGCAACCAGTGACATCTCCACAGTTCGCGCCATCCTGGGACGGATCAGTGCCGTCATTGATGGTATGTAGATGGTGATGTCTTCCACACTTTCCGCCAGGGCCGCTGCGGCCACCGCCTGCCTCACGGCCCTCGTCGCCCTCGCCGCGTGCGCGGGAACCACCGACGAGGCCTCGGTCGACGCCGCACGGTCTTCGGCCAACGCCTCCCTCGCTTCCTCCGTCGCGACCTCGGCCAGCAAGGCCAATGTGCCCCTGCCGACCGCCCAACAGCTCGACGCGCAGATCAAACGCGCGCTCGACCCCAACCTGCCCGATGTCGAACGCACCGAACTGATCGAAGACGGCGCCGCGTTCTCCGACGCCATCCCCGACATGTACAAGGCGCTGCGCGACAACCCCCACGCGGTGTATGGGGTCGTCGACCCGGTCTTCGACAACCGTGACGGCACACTCACCGCCACCATGCGCCTGGACAAGGACGGTTCGGGCACCAACGTGCGCACCACCATCGTGCATTTCGTGTTGCTCGACGGTAAGTGGAAGATCTCGCGCACCGACCTGTGTGGCATCCTGCGCTCGGCCGACTACCGCACCGCCGCCTGCGGCTGAGATGCGCGAATCTCGATCCATGCGGTGGGGCAGGTTCGTCTACCGCCACCGATTCCTCGTGCTCGGCTTCTTCGTGCTGACCGTGCTGATCTCGGGGTGGTTCGGTCGCGACCTCGCCGACCGCTACACCCAGGAGGGCTGGTTCGACGAGTCGAGTCAGTCGGTGGCGGCGTCCAAACTGGCCGATGACATTTTCGGCCGCGACACCGACGGCGATCTGATCGTCATCTACACCGCCCCACCCGGCACCACTGTCGACGATCCCGCTGTCCGGGGACCGGTGACGGCCGCCCTGGCCGACCTGCGCAAACAGCACGGTGAGCGCATCCACAAGATCGACAGCTACTGGGACAGCCCCTTCTCTGCCAATGCCTCCGACCCGACCAAACAGCACGCCTTCGCCAGCATCGGGCTGGCCGGGGGCGGCGGAACCGCGACGGTCAACAACTACCTCGCGTTGAAGCCCCATCTGCACGCCGATGTCCCCGGCGCCGGGCCCGGCGGGACGACAGTGCAGCTGGCAGGGCTGCAGCCGGTGGTCGAGGGCATCAACATCGGGATGCAGCACGACATCAAGCGCGCCGAGATCATTGCCTTGCCGATCGTGGCGATCCTGCTGTATTTCGTGTTCGGCGGGGTGATCGGCGCACTGCTGCCGGTACTGATCGGTGGGCTCACCATCCTCGGCACCTCCGGGATCTTGCGGGTGCTCACCGCCCATATCGAGGTCAACGTGTTCGCCAGCGCGGTGATGACGTTGGTCGCGCTCGGATTGGCGATCGACTACGGACTGTTCACGGTGACCCGGTTCCGGGAGGAACTCTCGGCCGGGCGATCGGTCGAGGACGCGACCGCGCGGACCGTCGCCACGGCGGGGCGCACGGTGCTGTTCTCCGCGGCGATCATCGCTTTGAGCCTCGGTGCGCTGTTCATCTTCCCGAACGGGGTGCTGCGCTCGGTGCCCTACGGCGGCATCTCCGCGGTGATGCTGGCGGCGCTGCTGTCGGTCACCGCGCTGCCCGCCGCATTGAGTATCGCCGGCCACCGGATCGACTGGCTGGGCTGGAAACGTTTCTCGCGCAGCAAGACCGAAGCCGAGATCGATGCCGGGTTCTTCTCCCGGCTGGCGCAGTGGGCGATGCGACGGCCGTGGGCGGTGGTGATCCCGATCGTGCTCGGACTGCTCGCGCTGAGTATTCCGTTGCGCCACATCGAGTTCGGTGGGATCAGCGAGAAATACCTGGCTGCCGACAACCCCGCGCGGGTAGCCCAGGAAGACTTCGATCACCTGTTTCCCGGTTTTCGCACCGAGCCGCTGAAACTGATCGTGGTCGGTGCCTCACCCCAGCAGTTGAGCGATATCCGGTTCGAGGCCAATCAGGTTCCCGGACTGACCGGGCGGTTCGAACCTGCGGCGGCGACCAAGGACAACGTCAACGTGCTCTCCGCCGGGCTCGGCGACAAACGCGACGCCGACCGCGTGATCGACGCACTGCGTGCGCTGCCCGCCCCACCGGGCGTGCAGGTGATGGTCGCCGGCATCCCCGCGCTCGAACGCGACAGCATCAACGGGTTGATCGACGGGTTGCCACTGCTGTTGGCGATCCTGATCGCGGCGGCGCTGGCATTGATGATCGTGGCGTTCCGGTCGGTGATCCTGGCGGTGAAGGCCGTCGCGATGAGCGCGCTCAGCCTGGTTTCGACCCTGGGTGTGCTGACCTGGATCTTCGTGGAAGGGCACGGGTCCGGGGCATTCCAGTTCACGCCGGGACCGCTGATGTTCGCGGTAGTGGCCTTGATCGTGACGGTGATCTTCGGATTGTCCACCGACTACGAGGTGTTCCTGCTGTCCCGGATCGCCGAGAAACGGGCCGCGGGCGCCGATGCCGCCGAATCCATCCGCTACGGCGTGGCCCACACCGGTGGGGTGATCACTTCGGCGGCCGCGATCCTGATCGTGGTGACCGGCGCGTTCGGCTTCTCGGATCTGGTGCTGATGAAATACATCGCCTACGGGATGATCGTGGCCCTGATCATCGACGCCACGATCATCCGAATGGTGCTCACACCGGCCCTGCTGAAGATCATCTGGAAATAGCCCGCTCAGAACTGCTGATTGCCGTAATCACGGAACCAGGCCACGATCTGGTCGTGGTCGGCGGTTGTGGCCAGTGCCAGCAGAAGCAGCAGGCGTGCCTTCTTGGGTGCGAGGTCGCCGCCGCTGACGACGCCCATCTTCGGGTCGACGGTGATCGCGCCCGAGCCGTAGCCGTTGGTGGCGACCAGGGCGATGCCCTCGGCCGCCATCGCGGCGCTCGCCTGGCTCGGGGACGGCGTGCCCGCGAACACGATGCCCTTGGCACCCGCGCCGACGGCGGCGGTGATGGGCTCGGCGGGGGCGTCGAGGTAGCTGTGGGCGATGTCGACACGGGGGAGGGTGTCGCGAGCGATCGTGGTCAGGTCGAACGGGGTTGTCCAGCGGGCGGGGTCGTCGCAGTGCCGGATGCGGGCGGGGGCGCGTTGCACGCGGATGCCGGCCTGGTCGATGGTGCCGAGGTCGCCGTATTCGTGGGTGGTGAAGGTGTGTACGCGGGTCGAGTCGGTTTTGGTGGCGTCGCGGGCGGGCAGGATCTGCTCGTTGAGGGCGATGACGGTGCCGAAGCAGGTGGTGCGGTTGCTCGCCGCGAGGCGGATCGCGTTGTACAGGTTGATCGGTCCGTCGCTGCCGATCGCGGTCCACGGTCGCATCGCCCCGGTCACGACCACGGGTTTCGTGCTGCGCACGGTGAGGTCGAGGAAGTAACTCACTTCTTCCATGGTGGCCGAACCGGTGCTGACCACGACCGAATCATGGTCTCGGAGGCGACGTTCGACCAGCTGCGCCAAGTCGTAGAGGTCGGCGACGGTGTATTCGCCGGATCCCTTCTGCCCGAAGTCCTCGGTGGTCACGGCCGCGACGTCACCGATTTCGGGGCGCAGCGAGTCGACGAGTTCGGCGATCGGGCGGGTGCCCGGCCGATAGGTTTCGAGGTCGGTGCGCCGGTCGGAGGTGCCTGCGATGGTGCCGCCGAGGCCGATCACCGCGACTCGTTGCGCGGCACCGGCCGGTGCGGAGTCGGCTGAGCTGACACCGATCCCGGCACCGGCGACGGTTCCGGCGAGAGCGATCGTGGCGGCGATTTTCGAGACTGTGGGCATGTCACTCACGCTAGGAACGCCACGTGCCCGACCACATCACTCCCGCGCGGTACCTCGATCTGATACCGAGGTACCGCGCGGGCAAGATCAGATCGTCTTGATGATGCCGCCGTCGATCACCACGTCGGAGCCGAGGATGTTGGCGGACTTGGCCGAGGCGAGGAAGGCGATCAGCGCGGCGACCTCGGCGGCTTCGGAGATCCGGCGCGAGGCGATGTCGAACTGTTCGGGCAGCGACTCGAGTAGTTGCTCGTGGGAGATGCCCTGGGCGGCAGCCAGTTTGGCGCCGATGCGGTGTTCGTCGCGCCAGATCCTGGTGCCGACGGGGCCGGGGGAGACGGTGTTGACCCGCACGCCCTGCGGGCCGAACTCCTCGCTGAGCCGTTTGCCGAGGGAGGTGAGGGCGGCTTTGGCTTCGCTGTAGCCGGTGGGGCCCACCGCGGGCAGGTGCGCGTTGATGGACGAGACGTTGATGATGGTGCCGCGGCGATCGAGCAGGCTCGGCAGCGCCGCGCGGGTGGCCCGGATCGCGCTGAACAGATTGATGTCGAGGAAGTGGTGCCACTGGTCGTCGGTGGTGTCGAGGAACCCGGCCAGCGTGAGCCGATCCGGGTCGCCGCCGCCGACATTGTTGACCAGGATGTCGATGCCGCCGAGTTCCTCCAGCGCGGTGTCGATGACCGTGGTGACGCCCTGCGCGGTCCCCAGATCGGCGGCGACCGTCGCGGCCGCGACCTTGTCGAGCTCTGGAGTGATCGTGCGTGCGGCGCCGACGACACGCACCCCCTCCGCGGCGAGTGTTTCGGCGACGGCCAGACCGATGCCGCGTGAGGCTCCGGTGACGACGGCGGTCTTGCCGGTGAGTTCGAGATCCATGCTCGTACCTTTCTTGAACTACAGGTCAATAATTAGGGCATGTGGAAAGTGCTGGTGGGAACGAGGGTTTCAGAGGGTGGTCAGCGCTACGTCGACGAGGCGGTAGAGCTGGGCGGCATCGTTGGTCTTCGCCATGAGACGCAGACCCGCGCTGGTGGTGAACAACAGGGCCGCAATCGAATTCGGGTCCACCTCACGGTCGACGTCACCGTCGCGGCGGCCCTGATCGATACGGGCGGCCAGGGTGTCGACGATGCGTTGTTCGATGCCGCGCAACACCGCGGTGGCTGCCGCGTCGTGACCGCCGAGTTCTGCCGCGGTGTTGACGGCGAGGCACCCACGCCGGGTCGGCGAGGCCATGTCGAGATCGACCGCGGCGCGCAGGTATGCGCGCAGACACTCGCGGGTGGTTCCGGGTCGGGACATGTAGTCCTCGGCCATGGCCACGCCGAGTCGGCCGTAGCGGTCGAGAACGATGTCGAACAGGGCGCGTTTGCTGCCGAAGGTGTTGTACAGGCTGCCTTTCCCGATGCCGGTGGCATCGGCGAGCTGTGCGGGGGAGGTGTTGGCGTAGCCGTGGGTCCAGAACTGGTCCATCGCACGGTCGAGGACCGTGTCGGTGTCGAAGTTCTGGGGCCTGGCCATGTCTCGACGGTAGACGTTCTATACCTCTAGGTCAACAACTCAGGCGCGGGATCGTGGCCGTGCGTGCCACGATCTCGTGCGCTACTTGCCGATGATGCCGAAAGCGTTGCCGTCGGTGTCTTCCAGGACGCAGATACGGGCGCCGGGGCTGACTTCGCGCGGGGCGGTCCGTTCGGTCGCGCCCGCGGCGATCGCCGCTGCTCTGGCCTTGTCCACATCGTCGACTCCGGCGAAGGCGACCGGACCCGCCGTGACGTCACCGCTGGGGTCGAGGCCGATCTGGACGTCTCCGACTGCCCAGCCGACGTAGTACGGCTCGTCGGTGTGGGGTTCGCCGTAGAGGGTGGTGTAGACGGCTTTCGTCGCGGCCAGATCGGATACGGGGATGACGACGCTGGCGATGGTGGGGCTCATCGGATCTCCTCTTTCGATAGGAGCGAGCCACGTTCGCGAGCGACGAGTGGACCGATCGTCGTGTGCGATGGTGACCGCGGTGGACGAATGACCTCGGCGCCCAGCCTACTCAGCCCCGCTCAGCCCTCCGTCGCTGCTGCGGCCCGCGTGTCGACGCTTCCTCGGCACGGTCGCGTTCGATCAGGACGAACCCGTTGCGTCAGTCGTGACCGCGTTCGGGCAAGACGAGTTGGGCGCCGGTGGTCGGGTGGTCGAAGACGTCGACGGGGTGGTGGTAAACGGCGGTGAGCAGTTCGCGGGTGAGGATCTCGCGCGGGGGGCCGTCGGCGGCGACGCGTCCCGCGTCCAAGACGGTGACCCGGTCGGCGTAGGCGGCGGCGACCCCCAGGTCGTGGACCACGACGACCACAGCGGCGCCCTCGGCGGCGCGGGTGGCGGCCAAGCGCAGGACGGCTTCCTGGTGACCGAGGTCGAGGGCCGCGGTCGGTTCGTCCAGCAGCAGGGTGGCGGTGTCCTGGGCCAGAACGCGAGCCAGGGCCACCCGGGCACGCTCGCCGCCCGACAACGACGGGAACACGCGCGTCGCAAGGTGGGTGACGTCGGTGGCGGCCAGTGCCGCGCTGATGAGGGCGTCGTCGTCGCCGGCGGCGGGCGTGTGCAGCCACGGGGCGCGGCCCATGGCGACGACCTCACGCGCGGTGAACGGGAAGCCCACGGCGTGCGATTGGGGCAGCACCGCGCGACGGCGGGCCATATCGGCGGGGGTCCAGTGCGAGAGCGCGTGGCCTTCGAGTTTGACCGTGCCTGCGCTGGGCTCGAGTTCGCCGGCGAGCGCGGCGAGCAGGCTGGACTTGCCCGCGCCGTTCGGGCCGACGAGCGCGACGATCTCTCCGGCCGCAACCTGGAAGTCGACCTCGTCGAGGACGGTACGGGTGCCCCGCTCGACGGTGAGCCCGGTGGCGCGCAGGGTGACGGTGCCGAGGTCGGGGCGCGTGGGCACGTCGGGGGTTCGTGCGAACAGCGAACGCCAGGAGGCGCGGCGCTCGCGGGTGGTGTCGGTCATCCCCAACCTCCTGCGCGGGCACGGGTGCGGCGCAGCAGCCAGAAGAAGAACGGGCCGCCGATCAGGGAGGTGAGCATGCCCAGTGGCAGGTCCGCGTTGTGGACCAGCGTGCGGGCGACGACGTCGGCGCCGAGCAGCACCACCGCGCCCACGATCGCGCTGAGCGGGACGAGCACCCGGTGGCCGGGGCCGACCATCATGCGCACCAGGTGCGGCACGATCAGGCCGACGAACAAGATGATGCCGCTGAACGCCACGCCCGCGGCGGTGAGCACGGCGACCACCACGATCACCTGCCTGCGCAGCCGCTCCACGTCGATACCGAGGTGGCGGGCCGCGGAATCGCCGAGCGCGAGCAGATCCAGGCGTGGTGCGATGAGGATCGCGGCCAGGATGCCGACCGATGCCAGCGCCGCCACCACCGCCACCGACTGCCAGGTGGCGCCGTTGAGGCTGCCGAGCTGCCAGAACACGATCTGATCCCGCGCGGCGGGGCTGGCGACGAACAGCAGCAGCGCGATCAACCCGCCGGCGAAGGCGTTGATCGCGACACCGGTGAGGATCAGCGTCACCACTTCGGTGCGACCGCCCGACCTCGACAGCACGTAGACCAGCGCGGTGGTGATCAGACCGGCGACGAAGGCGGCCGCTGCCACCGACCAGGCGGCGACGAACGCGCCGCCGACCACGATCACGGTGCCCGCCCCGACCGCCGCACCGGCCGACACCCCGATGACGCCGGGTTCGGCCAGCGGATTGGCGAACACGCCCTGCAGCAACGCACCCGCTGTCGCGAGCGAGGCGCCGACCAGGACGGCCAGGGCCACGCGAGGGAACCGCACCTCCCACAGCGTCACCTCACCGGCCGGATGCGCGGGCAGGGGCCCGATATCGAGGCCGATCCGGTGCGCCACACTGCCGAGCACCTCGGCGGCGGTCGTGGGGACCTGCCCGAGCACCGCCGACACCACGGCCAGCACGAGCAGGGCGAGCAGCGCGACCGCGAACACGACGGTCACGCGCGTGGCCCGGTGCGCGGTGGGCGGCAGCGGATCAGGAGTGGAGTCGGTGATCCGCGGGGCGTTCGCGGATTTAGTCAGGTCGGGCACCTCGCTCATGCGGTGTCCACCCGGCACGGTTGCTGATCGCTCATGCCGATTTGCCGTAGACGGCGTCGGACAGCGCGGAGACGACGCGGCCGGTGTTGGGCCCGAAGCTGAGGATCACCGCGTCGGACATGTCGACCACGCGCCGATTGCGCCCCGCCGGAGTCTGGGCGATGCCGGGCACCTTCTCCAGTCCCTCGACGCCACCCACCGATTTCAGCCCGTCCGACATCACGAGCAACACATCGGGGGCGGCGGCGATCATCGCCTCGCTGGTGATGGACACGAACGGTTCGTTCACCCCGGAGGCGGTGCCCGCGTCCACGCCACCGATCGCGGTGATCAGCGAATCGGCGCCCGAGCCGCGCCCGGCGATCATGGTGATCGCGGCACTGCGCAGATACAGGAACGCGATCTTGGGCTGTGGATCCTGCTTCGGCACGCGGGCGGTCGCGGCGGCGATCTCGTCGTGGGTGCGCGCGCCGAGCTGCTTGCCCGCCTCGGGAACGCCCAGTGCGGTGGCCACGGCCTCGATCTGCGGGACGACGCCGTCCATGCTGCGATCGGGGTCGAAGTAGACGACGGTCACCCCGGCTGCGCGTAGCTGCTCACGCACGGCGGGGGCCGCGCTGGTGGTGTCGGTGAGGAACACCGACGGGCGCAGGTTCAGGACCGCTTCGACGCTGAGGCTGCCGTTGCCACCGGCCACATTGGGCACGGACGCGACGGCGGGGAACGAGGCCGAGGTGCTGCGGCCGACGAGGTTCGCGCCGAGGCCGAGGGCCCAGACGGTTTGGGCGAGGGTGCCGTACCGGTCGACGGCGATGATCCGCGAGGTGTCGGTGATCGTCACGTCGGTGCCGTCATGGGACTTCACCGTCACCGGCAATCGCGGACTCGGCGCGGGTCCGATCGGTACGGGGTCGAGGTCGGCGAGCTGGGCTGTCACCGGCCCACCGGAATTGGCAGTCGATGCAGGATTGCTTGCGGTGCAAGCG
>NZ_JBHWZY010000108.1:0-12079 GCF_042727815.1 Nocardia sp. NPDC060220 | reverse complement strand
GGATCTTCGAATCGTCACTGCGGAACGGGGTTCCGGTCAGCGCCAGTCGGCGCGTCGCGTCGCCGAACGCCTCCTCGGTCGCCTCGCCCCAGGTCTTGGCGTCGCCCGCGTGGTGGATCTCGTCGAGGATCACCAGCGTGCGACGGTTCTCGGTGCGCACCCGGTGTCGTGTCGGGTGGGCGGCGACCTGGGCATAGGTCACCACGACGCCGTGATAGTCGCCGGAGGTCGCGCCGGTGGAGTTGGAGAACCGCGAGTCCAGCTGGATCCCGGTGCGCGCGGCCGCGGCGGACCACTGGTGCTTGAGGTGCTCGGTCGGCGCGACGACGGTGATCTGATCCACCGTACGATCGGCCAGCAACTCCGCGGCAACACGCAGCGCGAAGGTGGTCTTACCGGCGCGGGGCGTCGCGACCGCGAGGAAGTCACGCGGCTTGGTGGCCAGGTACTTCGTCAACGCGCGCCGCTGCCAGGCGCGCAACGAACCCGACGGGGCACCTCCCGCGGCAATCTCGCCCGGTGTCCCCGCTTGCTTCGCCGTAGCGGCGCCACCCGACCCAGTCACGCAGTCGACCCTAGCCGCCCGATGCGGCGTGTCGCCAAACCGACGCGGGGTGGGCGACAGGCATCACAACCGCGCCCGTGGTCACCGGCCATTTACCTGTTACCCGCCGACACGATGCCCGGCCCGCACCACACAGACCCCCAACGTGCGGGATGCTTGACACCGAGATGAACAACGACCAGGTCCCGGCTGCCGACGCGGCGCACCCGCCGCAGGCGCTCCCGCCCCGCGACTCGCCCGCGCGCCCTGCGGTCGGCGCGCGGGCCGCTCCGCAACGTCGCAGCGATCACGCGCCGTGGGTGCGATGGCTCGCTACGGCATGGCGACTGGTGGTCCGGGTCGCGGTCAAGTGCTGGGACAACTCGATATTCGCCAAGTCCGCGGCGGCGGCGTTCTGGCAGACCCTGTCGCTGGCACCGCTGCTGCTCGGCCTCCTCGGCAGCCTCGGCTATGTGGGCGGATTGTTCGGGCCCGACACCGTGCAGATCGTGGAGAGCAAGATCATCGCGTTCAGCCGCGAGTTCTTCAGCCCGTCGGTGGTCTCGGACCTGATCGAACCGACCGTCGACGACGTGCTCGGCCGAGGGCGCGGCGCGCTGGTGTCGGTGGGTTTCGTGCTGTCGCTGTGGGCCGGCTCCTCGGCGATGGCCACCTTCGTCGACGCCATCGTGGAGGCGCACGGACAGCAGGACGCCCGTCATCCGATCTGGCAGCGGATCTTCGCGCTGCTGCTCTACGTGCAGTTCCTGGTGGCCGCGGTGCTCATCCTGCCGGTGATCGCACTGGGTCCCACCAGGATCGGGCGGGTGCTGCCCGAAGCGTGGCGGGAGCCGGGATTGCGGCTGATCGACACGTTCTACTACCCGATCGTCGGGCTGCTGCTGATCGTCGGGCTGACCACGCTCTACAAGCTGGCCCTGCACAAATCACTGCCGTGGCATCGGCTGTTCGGCGGCGCGCTGGTGGCCGGGGTCTTCTTCATGGCGGCCAGCGACCTGCTGCGCCGGTACCTGTCGTGGATCACCGCCACCGGGGTGAGCTACGGCGCGCTGGCCACCCCGATCGCGTTCCTGCTGTTCACGTACTTCCTCGGCTTCGCGGTGATCCTGGGCGCGGAGTTCAACGCCGCCGTTCAGGAGTTCTGGCCTGCCCGGGCCACCCGGATCGAGCAGGTCAAGGAATGGATCACCAGCCAGGTGCGGGGTGACGACGACGATGACGATGAGCACGACGAAACCGCCGGGGCCTGCTCCGAGGCACCGGCGTCACCGACCGAGCCCTCGGCTCAGTCGCCGTCCTTGCGCAAGCCCTCGTAGACCTTCTTGCAGTCCGGGCACACGGGCGAGCCGGGCTTGGCCGAACGCGTCACCGGGAAAACCTCGCCACACAGGGCGACGACCATCGTGCCCATCACGGCACTTTCGGCGATCCGGTCCTTCTTCACGTAATGGAAGAATTTGGGGGTGTCGTCGCTGGTCGTCTCGTCGGTCGTGGTTTCCGGGCGTACCAGAGTGTCTGTACTCACGCCTTCCATGATGCCGCATCCCGGCCCCGGGCCGCTGACCAGCCGCGTGTGCGCTCGATGACGCCGAGTGGAAGACTCGGGGTATGCAGTCCTACGGCGATGTCCCAGGCGCCGACGAACCGAAGCCGGACCCGGAAGTGACGATCCCCCCCGAGCCCAAGTCCTCGCGTGGGTTCTTCCGGCCCGCCCCCGCCGAACACGCCGTGCTGATCACCGAGGCCGCGCCCTCGCTCGACGACCAGCATCGCGCCAGGGTGCGCCGCTACACGTTCATCATGGCCTTCCGGATCCCCTGCCTGATCCTGGCCGCGATCGCCTACAGCGCGTTCGAGAACCCGCTGCTCTCGATCCTGATCATCGCCGCCTCGGTGCCGCTGCCGTGGATCGCGGTGCTGATCGCCAACGACCGCCCGCCGCGGACCAAGGACGAACCCAGCCGCTGGGACGGCCGCACGAACCAGATCGCGCTGGAATCCGGACAGCACAAGACCCTGGAATAGCGGCTGCGGTTCGGCTACACGGCCGTTGCCGGTCTGCGGACCAGCATCGACATGACCGCGGCGATCCCGCAGAGCCCACCCGCCACGTACCAGGCGAGGTCGTAGGAGCCCTGGATGTCGCGGATGAAGCCCGCGCCGGTGGCGGCCACGGCGGCGCCGACCTGGTGGGCGGCGAAGACCCAGCCGAACGCGATCGGGCCGTCCGCGCCGAAGAGTTCGCGGCACAGCAGCACGGTCGGCGGGACGGTCGCGATCCAGTCCAGGCCGTAGAACACGATGAACACCCACATGCTCGGCTCGGTGTGCGGCCCGAGCAGCGACGGCAGGATCAGTAGCGAGAGCCCGCGCAGCGAGTAGTAGCCGAGCAGCAGGTAGCGCGGATCCACGCGGTCCGAGAGCCAGCCCGAGGCGATGGTGCCTGCCACATCGAAGATCCCGACCAGGGCGAGCAGTCCGGCCGCGGTGGTCGGCGGCATGCCGTGGTCGTGGGCCGCGGTGACGAAATGGGTGCCGACCAGGCCGTTCGTCGAGGCCCCACAGATCGCGAAACCGCCCGCCAGCAGCCAGAATCCGGGTCGGCGCGCGGCCGAGGCGAGTACCTTCAACGCCCGGTTGGCACCGCCCACGATCGGGACTCGCGCGCCCGCGTCCGAATCGGTCGGCGCCCCGTACGCGCGGACACCGACGTCGCTGGGATAGTCGCGCACGAACAGCCAGACCAGCGGCACCACCGACAGCGCCACTGCCGCCACGATCAACGACGGCAGCCGCCAGCCGTGCTCGGTGGCCAGCATCGACACCAGCGGCAGGAACACCAGCTGACCGGTGGCGCCCGCCGCGGTGAGCACTCCGGTGACCAGGCCACGACTCCGGACGAACCAACGGCCGGTGATGGTCGCGACGAACGGCATGGACATCGACCCGACGCCGACACCCACCAGCAATCCCCAGGTCGCCACCAGCTGCCACGCCTGGGTCATGAACACCGTCAGCCCGCTGCCCGCGGCGATCAGCACCAGCGCCGAACACACCACCTTGCGGATGCCGAATCGGTCCATCAGCGCGGCGGCGAACGGCGAGATCAGGCCGTAGAGCAGCATGTTCAGCGAGATGGCGGTGGAGATCGTGGCGTGTGACCACCCGAATTCGGTGTGCAGCGGCTCGATGAGGACGCTGGGGACCGAGCGGAAGGCGGCCGCGCCGAGCAGGGCGACGAAGCCGACGCCCGCCACGATCCACGCGGGATGGAGTCGACGACGTTCGTCGGTGACCGATGCCGGTGCGGAAGTGAGGTTGTCGGCCGGGTCGTCGCCGGTGGGCGGCGCGGGCGCACGTAAATCGGTCACTCGGCCAGCGTGCCGGATCGACGGCGGGCGAGCGAGTGGCCGGTGTGACATGTTTCGTCAATATCCTGCCATCGACGGGGTCGGTCGGGCGCGCGCGAGCGAAACGCGGCACGAAGGCCGTGACAGCGGAGCCCCGCAGGCTGAACCGACAAGGCTGTCGACAGCGGAGCGCGGGCCGCCTACCGTTCGGACAGGACCATCCGAGCTGCCCGACAGGACAACCGAATCCGGCCGACGGCTTCCGAGGTGCCCTCATAGCGGAAGGGAGACAGCATGATTCGCTGGACCTGGGCCTTTCTCGACCGACCCGTCGATACTTTCGCCGACTGCGCACGATTCTGGGCGAAGGTCACCGACTCCACCGTCTCGCCACCGCGCGGCGAACACGATGAGTTCATCACCCTGCTGCCCGCCACCGGGCCCGCGTGGATCAAGATGCAAGCCGTCCACGACGACGGCGGCATCCACCTGGATCTCGACGTCGACGATCTCCCCGCGGCGATCGCGACCGCGACCGGGCTCGGCGCCCACGTGATCGCCGAGGTGGATGACTACACCGTGCTGGAATCGCCTGCCGGACAGACGTTCTGTCTCATTCCGTCTACCGAGCCGGCCGGTCTCGGTCCGGCGCCGATCACGGTGTCGACCGCGCCCGACGGCACAGTGACCCGCCTCGACCAGATCTGCCTCGACCTGTCCCCCACCGACATCGACGCCGATACCGCCTTCTGGCAGACACTCACCGACTGGACCCACAAGCCCGGCCGCCGCCCGGAATTCTCGCGCCTGCGCGGCCCCGACCAGCCACTGCACTTTCTGCTCCAGCGCCTGGATGAACCCGGCCCCACCGGCGCGCACGCCGACCTGGCCTCATCGAACATCACCGCCACCGCGGCCTGGCACGAATCCCTCGGCGCCACCCGGGTCACCGACACCGAACACTGGATCGTCCTGCGTGACCCCGGAAATGCCTTGTACTGCGTGACATCCCGGGACCCGTACACCGGCTGAACCACCGCAGACAGCGACCTGCCGCGAGCACAGCCGATGTGCCACTGCGACCCAGCGGCTTTCCATCCAGTCCGCGAGAGGAACTAGCTACCGCGGTATTCGGGCGAGTCCGGGGTCTGCGCACGCGACGACACGCAGTGGCAGCTGGTCGTTCTCGGTGCTCGTGGCCCTGGCAGAGTGGTCGGGTGCCTACGAACCCGACGATGACCGACTCCCCGCTCACCGCGCTGTGCCCGGACCTGCGCACCGCGCTGATCCGGGTCGGCTACGACGCCGACACCCTCGTCGAGGCGTTGGGTCCCGATGTGCATGCGGCACTGAGCCGTTCGGAGCCGGTGCCGGTGCGGCGGGCGGCGCGGGCGGCGGGCGACCTCGGCACGCTGGTGCGGTTGCTGCTGCTCGGAGACGTCCTGCCGGAGCGCGACGTCGCGACCGCACTGGCGCCGGTGCGCATCGACGCGGCGGTGGCGGCGGGTCTGCTCACGCGCGACGGTGACCAGGTGCGGGCCGCGCTGGATCTGCGGCCGCTCGATGCCGGCGCGGGTACCCGGTGGATCCTGTCCGATCTCGACGATTCGATGCGGCGGCGCACGCTCACCGAGGATCACGTCCTCGGCGTCGGGCACGCGTCACTGTCGTTGCTGCGCGCCACCCCCACCGAACCCGTCGGCACCGTGCTGGATCTGGGCACCGGCTGCGGTGTGCAGGCCGTGCACGCGGCGGGTTACGCGGGTCGGGTCACCGCCACCGATGTCAACGCACGGGCCCTGTGGCTGGCGCAGGCCACGGCCGCGCTCAACGAACTCGATATCGAACTGCTCGAGGGGTCCTGGTTCGAGCCGGTGGCGGGGCGACGCTTCGACCAGGTCGTGGCCAATCCGCCGTTCGTGGTCGGTCCGGCCCGCATCGAGCACACCTATCGCGACTCCGGGCTCGCCCTGGACGGGGCCAGCGAGCTGGTCATCGGGCAGGCGCCCGAGCTACTGGCCCCCGGCGGCACGGCGGCCATGCTCGCCGCCTGGGTGCACGTGGACGGCGAGGACTGGCGCCGGCGCGTGTCGAGCTGGTTGCCCGCGCACGGCGTCGACGCGTGGGTCGTGCAGCGCGACGTCGCCGATCCTGCCCTCTACGTCGGTACCTGGTTGCGCGACGCGGGCCTGGACCCGCGCGACCCGGCCGCCCAGGAACAGGCGGCGCGCTGGCTCGACGCCTTCGAGGCCGCCGATGTCGAAGGTGTCGGGTTCGGATTCGTCTACCTGCGCGCGATCGACGGCCCCACCGAACTCCTCGCCGAGGACCTCACCCATGGTTTCGACGACCCGCTCGGCACCGAGGTGGCCGGGTACTTCGCGCGGTCGGCGTGGTTGCGCGCGGTGGCCTCCGACGAAAACCTCGCGTGGGCATCCCGTTTCGCGCCGAGCCCGGCGACCGCGCTGGAGCGGGTGTATCTGCCCGGCGAGTTCGGCTGGACCGAGCAGGTGGCCCGGCTTCATCGCGGCGACGGACCACGCTGGCAGCACGAGGTCGACGAGTCGACGGTCGCGCTGGTCGCGGGAATGCGGCCCGACGGGCTGCCGTTGTACGAACTGATCGAACTACTCGCCCTCGCCGACGGAGCAGAGCAGGTCACGCCGGAATTCGCCGCCCAGGCCCTCGGTGTGGTCGCCGGACTCGTCCGTCACGGACTGGTGCGGCCCGTCTGAGCCGCCCCGCGGTGGCAGCGAGTTCCGACCAGGACCCTCTTCTCAGGAACTTCTCAGCCGTTGGGGTGGGAACCAGCAGCTCAGAGCGGTTTATCGACCGCGGGATCGGGAACTTTCTCTAAGTCGGGTCCGTTGATCGGAGTGAGACACCACCGACAGGAGGCAAGTCATGACAAGCCCCGCCACCACTCGTTTGCGCCCCAGCGAGGCCGATATCGACGCCCAGAGCCCCGCAGCCGATCTGGTACGCGTGTACCTCAACGGAATCGGACGCACGGCACTGCTCACGGCGGCCGACGAGGTCGAATTGGCCAAGCGCATCGAGGCGGGCCTGTATGCCCAGAACCTGCTGTCAACCAGTAAGCGGTTGACGGCGGCTCGCAAGCGTGACCTGGCGATTCTGGTTCGCGAGGGCTCTGCCGCCCGCTCGCACCTGCTCGAGGCCAACCTGCGTCTGGTCGTATCCCTGGCCAAGCGCTACACGGGCCGCGGCATGCCGCTGCTGGACCTGATCCAGGAGGGCAACCTCGGACTGATCCGCGCGATGGAGAAGTTCGATTACGCCAAGGGCTTCAAGTTCTCCACCTACGCCACCTGGTGGATCCGTCAGGCCATCACCCGCGGCATGGCCGATCAGAGCCGCACCATCCGGCTGCCCGTGCACCTGGTCGAACAGGTGAACAAGCTCGCCAGGATCAAGCGGGAACTGCATCAGCAGCTGGGCCGCGAGGCCACCGACGCCGAACTCGCCAACGAGTCGGGCATCCCGGTGGAGAAGATCGCCGATCTGCTCGACCACAGCCGCGACCCGGTGAGCCTGGACATGCCCGTCGGCAACGACGAGGAGGCTCCGCTCGGCGACTTCATCGAGGACTCCGAGGCCACCTCCGCCGAGAGCGCCGTCATCGCCGGCCTGCTGCACCACGACGTGCGCAGCGTCCTGGCCACCCTCGACGAGCGCGAACAGCAGGTCATCCGCCTGCGCTTCGGTCTCGACGACGGCCAGCCGCGCACCCTGGACCAGATCGGCAAGCTCTTCGGCCTGTCCCGCGAGCGGGTCCGCCAGATCGAGCGCGAGGTCATGTCCAAGCTGCGCAAGGGCGACCGCGCCGACCGCTTGCGCGCCTACGCCAGCTGATCCGAAAACTCGACGGCCCCGCGGGGTCGTCTGCCGAAACGCCGACCGGCGACCGCGCACCCCTCCCCTCCGGGTCGCGAGCCGGTCGGCGTTGTTCGTTCCACCGGACCGATCGGCCATCGTTCAGGCCAGCCGACGGGGGCCGGTGTCGAAGCGGCTCGGTTCCGGGCCGATGCGCGCTCGGGCATAGATGATCTCCGCCGAGGCCGAGGCGGCCAGGACGGGGTCGCAGGAGAGTTCGCGCATCTGGGGGATGTCGTCGAACAACGCCGAGATGCGTTGAGCCAGCGCGGCCAGCGCGGCTTTGTCCACCCCCACTCTGCCCGGCCCGTCCGAGAGCAATGGCGCCGCGCGTGGTGCATCGATGAGCGCGGTCGCTTCCTCCTCGGTCAGCGGTAGGGCGCGGTAGGCGCGGTCGCCGAGCAGGTCGATGATCATGCCGGACAGGCCGAATTGGATGACCGATCCGAACGAGGGGTCGTCGGTGACGCGCAGCACGCAGCCGACACCCTTGGTCGCCATCTTCTGCAGGTGCAGCAGCGGATCGCCACAGATCTCCACCAGGTCGGTGTATGCCTGCCGGACCGCCTCGGGTCCCCACAGATCCAGACGCACGCCGATCAGATCCGGTCGGCGCCGCCACAGCTCCCCCGTGGCCTTCGCCGCGACCGGATATCCGAGTTCCTCGGCCGCGGCGACCGCCTGTTCGGCATCACGCACAGCCCGGAACTCGACCACGTCGATGCCGTAGCACCCGAGTAGCCGCACCGCCTCCTCGTCGGTGAGCCACCGCCCGCCCGACTCGGCGAGCCAGCCCTCCACCAGCGCCGCCGCGGCCGCGGTGTCGATTCCTGGCGGGCGCACCACCGGCGAGATCGGCCGATCCCGCCAGCGCGCGTACCGATCCACCCTGGCCAGCGCTCGCGCGGCTCGCTCGGGATCCGGATAGGACGGGATGGACCCGCGGGCCGGCGCGCCCGCGGTGGTACGCACCGCCAACTGTCGCGGAATGCCCGATTCCGCGACGAACGTGGTGAGCACCGGCTTGCCCGGCGCCGCCGCGGCTGCCGCCCGCAAGGCGTCCCCGAAGCCTTCCATCGGCACCGGAACGGGCGGGGCGACCACGACGATCACCGCGTCGACCTCCTCGCTGCGCAGCGCAGCCAGGACCGCTTCCCGGAAGTCGGCCGGTGTCGCCTCCGGGCCGAGATCCACCGGCCCGTCCACGATCGCACTGTCCACGCTCCGTGCGGCCGGGCCGAGGTCGCCCTCGGTGTGGCTGGTCGGCCCGGCGCTGTCCGAGGTCCGGTGAGCAGGCCCGGCACTGCCCACGATCCGCTGGGACGACCCGGCGCTACCACTGGTCCGGTCGGCCGGCCCTACGCCACCTCTCGTCCGATCGGGCGTCCCGGCGTTGTCCCCGGGCCGGTCGGCCGGTCCGCTGCCCCCGCTTCGGTCGGGCGTCCCGGCGTTGTCCCGGGGCCGGTCGGCCGGTCCGCTGCCCCTGCTTCGGTCCGGCGCCCCGGCGCTGTCCCCTGGCCGGTCGGTCGTCCCGGCATCGGCCGGGCCCCGGCTTCCCCGCCGGGCGCCGCGCAATCCCCACGCCGTCCGCCCGGCACGATCCGCGCCTCGCTCGGCGCGCTCGTCCGGCCGAGCGCTGCGTAGGTCCGGCTCCGGCGGCCGCGCGGCCTGCGCACCGCGTTCGGTCGGCCGGGCTCCAGGACCTCGGTCGACCGCGGTGACGGGCCGGTGCACCCGCAGCCCTTCGCTGCGGGCGGCGTCGATGGCCAGCCAGTTCAGCGCGGCGCTGTTACCGACCACCGCGACCCGGGGGCCCTTCGGTAGCGGCTGACAGGCCAGCAGCGCGGCACAGTCGAACAGTTCGGAGATGGAGTCGACCTGGATGATCCCGGCCTGACCGAAGAGATCGCGGACCACGATGCGGTCCATGTCGGCGCCGGCCGCGAGGCGGCCGCTGCTCACCGCGACGATCGGTTTGCCGCGGGCCACCCGGCGTGCCAACCGGGAGAACTTGCGTGGGTTACCGAAGCTCTCCAGATACAGCAGGATCACTTCGGTGTCGGCGGCGGTGTCCCAGTACTGGAGCAGGTCGTTGCCCGAGACGTCGGCCCGGTTTCCCGCCGAGACGAACGTCGACAGACCGAGGTTGCGGGCCGCGGCCTCGCCGAGGATCGCCGCGCCGAGGGGGCCGGATTGGCAGAAGAAGCCGATTCGCCCGCGCTGGGGTAGCACCGGGGCCAAAGTCGCGTTGAGACCGACCGCGGGATCGGTGTTGGCGATGCCGAGCGCACTGGGTCCGACCACACGCATCCCATGCCCGCGCGCCGCGGCGACCAGGTCGTGTTCGGCGGCCAGCCCGGCTGCCCCGGTCTCGCCGAAGCCGGCGGTCAACACGACAAGGCCCTTGACCCCCTTGGCCATGCAATCGTCGAGGACCGCCCCGATCGCGGCGGGTGGCACCGCCACCACCGCCAGGTCCACCTCGTCGGGGATCTCGCTCACCGCGGCGTAGGCGCGCACGCCACGGACCGAGCGCCGGTGCAGGTTCACCGGGAACACGGGTCCGCTGAAACCGCCTGCCAGCAGATTCGCGAATACCGCGCCGCCGACCCGGGTCTGTTCCGGTGACGCGCCGATCACCGCGACCGAACCGGGTGCGAGCAGATTGCCGACACTGCGTGCTTCCGAGGCCGCCTCCCGCGAATCCCGCACGGTGCGCAGCGCTTCGGTAGGGTCGATGGCGAATTCGAGGTGTACCTCGGAACCGTCACGACTGCGCTGCAGTTGGTAGCCGGCCTCACGGAAGACCGTGATCATGGCCTCGTTCTCGGCCAGCACCTCGGCGACGAAGGCGATCACCTCGTTCTCGGCGGCGGCACCGGCGAGGTGTTCGAGCAACACCGAGCCGAGCCCACGCCCCTGGTGCTCGTCGGCGACCACGAACGCCACCTCGGCCGCGCGTGGGCCCGGCCGGGCGAGCAGTTCGTATCGGGCCACGCCGATGATCGCCGTGCCGAGCACCGCGACGAGACCGACCCGATCGCGGTAGTCGACGTGGGTGGTGCGGTACATGTCCTTCGGCGAGATCTGCGGGTACGGACCGAAATAGCGCAGATACCGGGTGCGATCGGACAGGGCGGTGTGAAAGGCCGCGAGCGCGTCGGCATCGGCGGGCACGATCGGGCGCACCCGGACCACGCCACCGTCGGCGGCGAGCACATCGCCGTACCAATGTTGGGGCGGGGCAGGCGGATTCGCGGGCGTGTCGGCGGTATCGGGTAGCAGTGGCTCAGTCACGAGGATCCTCCGGATCGAGCCCGAGCAGGCCGAAACTCGCCCGCCGGGTGGCCGTGATCGCGGTGTCGACCGCGCGCTGCGCGCGGATCTGGCCCGCGTCGCCGATCTCGGGTGTGCCGCCGGGACCGTCCCAGGCCCGATAGGCGGTGTCGCCGCCGTCACCCATGGTCGTCGGTGGTTGCACACGTGGCGCGGATGCCCGCACGTGGTCGATCCAGTCGGCGGGCACCGGCGTTTCGGGGGCGAGCGGCCGGTCCAGTGCCGCGGCGAGCAGGTGGGTCCAGGCGCGCGGCACCACCCGCACCACGCCGTATCCGCCACCGCCGATGGCCAGCCACCGCCCTTCGGCGTGTTCGTCGGCGAGGTCGCGCATCGCGAGGAAGGCCGCGCGCTGACCGTCGACGGTGAGCTCCAGATCGGCCAGCGGATCTTCGCGGTGGGTGTCGACACCGCACTGGCTGATGATGATCTGTGGCCGGAACGCGGCGACCGCACCGGGCACCACCGCGTGAAATCCCCTCAGCCACTGCGCGTCCCGGGTGCCCGGCAGGAGTGGCAGATTGATCGAGGTACCTTCGGCCGCCCCGACCCCGGTCTCTTCGGGCCAGCCGGTATTGGGCCACAACGTCGCCGGATGCTGGTGTATCGACACCGTGAGCACCCGCGGATCGGCGTAGAACGCGCGTTGCACACCGTCGCCGTGGTGGACGTCGACATCGAGGTAGGCGATGCGGTCGAAGCCGTGGTCGAGCAGCCACGAGATGGCGATCGCGGCATCGTTGTAGACGCAGAACCCCGCCGCCGAATCCGGCATGGCGTGGTGCATTCCACCGCCGATGCTCACAGCCCGCCGGGTACGGCCCGCCGCGATCTCCCTGGCGGCGGCGAGAGTGCCGCCGACGATCACCGACGCCGCCTCGTGCATCTTCGGGAACACCGGATTATCGGCGGTTCCGAGCCCGTAGAGGACATC
>NZ_JBHWZY010000107.1:0-12130 GCF_042727815.1 Nocardia sp. NPDC060220 | reverse complement strand
CACAACGCGTGGTCACGCAGCGACCCACCCGCGTCGAAGGCCACGGCCATGGTGGCTTCCTTGCGGAAGCCGAGGGCGCGCACCGATCCGGCGGCGGGCAGGTTGGCGGGCGAGATCGGCGCGACAACGCGTACCAGCCCGAGCGCGGTGACCCCGTAGTCGAGCAGCATCGCGCCCGCCACGGTGATCACCCCGTGGCCTGCCCAGCGGGCGTCGATCCAGGCGCTGGACTCGGCGGTCCTCGTCGCAGTGTCGATGACGCAGTACTCCAACTGTCCGACGAATTGTCCGTCGACCTCGATCGCACCCGTGTAGCGGCGTCCGGCGCGCATGTCGGCACGGGCCAGCAGACATTCGCGCGCCCAGCGCCGCGCGGTGTGCCGTCGTTCCCACGGCAGCGGGGAGGTGCTCCAATACGGTTCGATATGGGCGCGATCACGCAGTCGGATCTCGCGCCACGCGGCGAAATCCGACATCCGGGGTGGGCGCAATCGGATCTCGTGGCCGTTGTGCCGCACCGGGCCGAGGGTCAGCTGTGACAATTCGCGGTCGCTCGGCCGTTGTTTGCTTCGGTAGGAGATGGTCACGCCGCGGAGCTAGCTGTCGCGTGGTTCGGTGGGAGTCGCGCGCGGACTGCCCGGCGTGTACCCGACCCGAGGCAGCGCCATGGTCTCGGGATCGTGCGAGAGGGTGGCCGAGCGCGGGGTGACCGGGGCAGCGCGGCGTGGCGGCGTGTCGAACGACGCCGGGGGAGTCGGCGACGCGCGCATCCGGGAATCGGCGGCGGGTGCACGGGTTTCCACCGCGGGAGCACGGTTTTCGGGTGCTCGGGTTTCCGGCGTGGGCGCGACCTTGTCGATGTCGGCCCCCGTGGGATCGGCAGGCTTCTTGCCGCCACGTCGACGGCCACGAGCCACCCCGGCCAGCACCAGACCTTCGGCGACCACGATCACTGTGGCCAGCGCGGCGAACAGCCCTTCCTGTACCGGGTGCGGGGCGACCAGTTCCCAGGAGGGCGCGGTGAGCACCGTCAGACGCGCCGGGCCGAGTACCTGGCGGAACTCGGTCTCGCGCGCGACATCACGGGCGTCGAAACTCAACTCCGGGCGCAGCGGATCATCGGAGAGCCGCTTGGAGAAGGTGTCCTCGACCGCGCGCCGGTGTGCCTCCAGGTCGGCTGCGGACCGGGCGATCGCCTCGGTCCGCATCTGGGAACCGACGCTGTCGAGCGACTGTTCGACCGCCACGACCAATTTCGAGGCCTGCTCGGGCGAGCCGGCCTCGGCGGTGATGATCAGCAACGACGGCGCGGGACCGGTCATCGCCGACACCCGCGAGCGCAGATCCGCTTCCGAGGGTGCGAGCCCGTTCTTCACCACATCCGAGAGCACGCGGGTATCGGTGACCATCACGATGTAGGGCTGGGTCAGTTCGTTGAACACCGCGCCGATGGAGGGCTGCGAGATCTGGACGGTGATGCTCGCCTGGTAGGTCCGCTCGCTCCCGTCACGAACCAACCACACCGCGCCGCCGACGATGATCGCGGCGACCAGGGCGAACGGCAGGACCCGGATCAGCTGGCGGAGGTGGCCCGCGATGTTCACCACGGGCATCGACCGCCCGCCGGAGTCGAGGTCGGCGGTCGACGGCGACTCGGTACTGCTCACACTTCCCCCACATTTCACGCATCAACACTTCTCGATCACCGGCCCCCGAAGCCGGTACGGCCGTCACTTCGGCACGACCGAGTTGCGATGACGATACCTCAGGTCGGCCGGACGGTCGCGTCGGCGAACGCGGCCGAACCCCGCCGAACCTGCACTGTTCACTCGCCGGTAAGTCGCTGGGAATTCCACGGCGAACATCCGCGGGACCCTCCAGGTAGTCTGATCTACGTTCGCCCTTGATGGGTGCGGGACGGCTGAGCCGTCGGCAAATGGATGTCATTGAGGGGTAACGGCTGTGGGGGTTCGAGTGTCGGTATGTGTACCGGCCTTCAACGCGGCGCGCACGATTGTCGAGACGCTGGAGTCGATCAGCGCGCAGGATTTCGACGACCTCGAGATCGTGGTCGTCGACAACGCGAGCACCGATGGCACGGGTGATCTCGTGCGGGCGTTCGACGATGCGCGCATTCGGTTGTACACCAACGACACCACCTTGCCGATCGAGCAGAACTGGAATCGGGCGATCGAACTGGCCGGCGGCGAGCTGGTCAAGCTGGTCTGCGCCGACGACATGATCGCCCCGGGCTGCCTGTCGGCGCAGGTCGAGTCGATGGACGATCGCGAGATCGCGGTCGCCGGCGCCAAGTTCGACGTCGTCGACGACGACGGTGTGGTCCTCGCGCGGGGGCGCGGGCTGCCAGGACTGGTGGGCCGATGCTCGTCGCGGACCGTACTGCGCACGCTCGTACGCAAACTACCCGACGACGTGTGCCCGACCGCGGCGTTCCTGTTCCGTCGCGCTGATTTCGCCGCTACCACCGGTTTTCGCGCGGACTTCCTGTACGCGATGGATGTCGACCTGGTCGCGCGGCTGTGCGGACGCGGAGAGTTCTTCGGCCACGATCGGGTGCTCGCGATCAACCGCGCATCGGTGTTCAACTACTCGAGTACGACATCGTCGGCGAGCAAATTCGCCGACGTGCTGCGGTTCAACCACCATCACCGTCGGCAGTTCGCTGACCGCGTCGGTGTGATCGATGTCCTGATCGGCGACGGTCGCGTGCTGCGCCAGGCGCTGGTCCGGGTATCGGCGCGGGCCGCGCGGTTGTTCGGGCGAGGCGCGCGGCAGTGAGCTCCCTGTTGTACGTGGTGGCCCTGCCGGTGGCATGGGTCTTCCTGCGCTGGATCTGGCATCGGCCCCAACGGGGGGTGTTGCTGGTGGCGGCGTTGGTGCCGTTCAACGGATTGCTGCTGATCGCGCCGGCGTGGATGCGGGTCGACGGCTGGAAAGAAGCGATGCTGCTGCTCACCCTCGCGGTGGCGGCGTTCGTGCCCCACGGGCGAGTCGACCCGCGTCCGGCGTTGCCGTGGTGGTCGATCGGCGTGGTGCTGTGTGTGTTCGGGGTCGGTTCGGCGTTCCTGACGGCGGGAATTCTGGGCATTTTCGCGATCAAGATCACGTTCTTCTACTTCATCGTGGTGCCGCTGATCCTGTACCTGCGTCCGTTCACCGCGCGCGATCGCGATCTGCTCATCACGATCATGATGGTCGAGTCGGTCGGAATCGCGGTCTTCGGCTTGGCGCAGCAGGCGATCGGGCCCGCCGGGCTCGCGGAGATGGGCTACAAATTCAACGAGACGATCCGGTTCTCCGGTGGTCTGATGCGCTCGTTCGGATCGTTCAACCAACCGTTCCCGTTCGCGTTCTATCTGGTCACCGTCTTGCTGGTGGGCGGATCAGTCGCGCTGGCCGCGCCGCGACGGCTACGCAATCGACTGTTCCTGCTGACGACTCCGGTGCTGGTGGCCGGTGTCGCGGCCAGCGTCGTGCGCGCCGCGCTCCTCGGGTTGCTGATCGGTGTGCTGGTGCTCGCGGTTGTCCGCTATCGGCGACAACTCAAAGCGGTGATCATCGGCGGGGTCGCGTTGATCGTGGTGGCCGGCGTCGGGGCGTCGTCGCAGGCGCGCAGTTCGCTGTTGTCCTCGGACAGCCTGGCCGCACGCGAGACCGGGTGGAAGGTCGTGACCAGAACGGTTCCGAGTCATCCGTTCGGTGAGGGCCTCGGCTCCACGGGGGCGGCCAAGGCGGCCCAACTCGTCGCCGAGCTCGGCCCGGCCGCCGAGAAATTGCCCTATGCCACCGGCGAAGTCCAGATCTACGGGCGCCCGTACCAACCCGACAACTACTACGTGAAGCTGCTCATCGAACTCGGGCCGATCGGGGTGTGGTTGTTCTGCGCGATCCTGGTGGTGATCTATCTGCTGGCGTTGCGTTCGGCGCGCACGATGACCGGCAACGACGCCGCACTGGCCCTCGGGGTCGCGGCGGCCGTGTTGTCGAGTGCGGTCGCGGCGGTCGCGTCGAGCTACTTCGAGATCTTTCCCAGCGATTTCTACTTCTGGTTGCTCGCCGCGGTCGTCGGCTGCGCGGTCTCCCAGCACTCCCCAGCCCAGGCCGTCGAGCGCAGCCCCGTCCCCGAACAGGTGTCATGAATTCTGCTGCGAACAGCCGGCCCACCGTGTGTTTCGGGGCGTTGGCCTACCGACCCGACGGCGCCGGGGTATCGACGTATCAGCGGGAACTGCTGGCGCAGTTGCCTGCGCTGTTGCCGGGTGCCGAGCTGTCGGCGCTGGTCCAAGCCGACGCGGCGAGTTCGCTGCCGTCCACCGTCTCGGCGGTGTCGCGGCCGGTGGCGGCGGGTGCTCGCCGCGCGTGGCACGGCGTCGCGCCGCTGCGCGGATTCGATGTGTTCCACGGCCTCGATGTCGACCTTCCGCTGGTCGGGCCGCGCGCCACGGTCGCCACGGTGCACGACCTGTCGGTTTTCGATGTGCCGTGGGCGTTCAGCCGCTATCGGGCGCGCGGGGAACAGCTGCTGGTCCGGACGTCGTTGATGCGGGCCGATCTGCTGATCGCGGTATCGGAATTCACCGCCGAACGGATCGCGGACAAGTTCGGCCGTGCGGCGGTCGTCGTGCCGCTCGCTCCCGCCGACTGGGCGCGCGTCCCCGAGGCCTCCGCGGTGGACCGGGTGCGTGCGGACTACGACCTGCCGCCTCGATTCATCCTGCAGGTGGGGACCGTCGAGCCGCGCAAACAGGTCGGGATGCTCGCGGAAGTGGCGCGTGCCCTCGACATTCCGCTCGTGCTGGCCGGGGCCGGATCCACCGGTCCGCAGGCCCCGGCCACCGCGATCGGTCTCGGTTATGTCGACGCCGCCGATCTGCCCGCGCTGTACGCGGCCGCGACCGTGGTGGCCTACTGCTCGGAGTACGAAGGATTCGGGCTGCCGCCGGTGGAGGCCATGGCGTGCGGTGGCGCGGTGGTGGCCAGCGCGGTCGGCGCGCTGCCACAGGTCTGTGGCGACGGCGCCGTGCTGGTCGCGCGCGCGAATGTCGAGTCGTGGACGGCGGCCGTGCGCCCACTGCTGCACGACAGCGTCGGTAACACCGCACTGCGCGAGCGTGGTCTCGCCGCGGCGTCGACGCTGAGCTGGCGGGCCACCGCCGAGGCGACGGTCGGCGCCTATCGCGGCGCCGGGTTGATTCCGTGACGACCGAGGCGAAACCGTCGGTTCCCGATCGCCCGATCGGGGGCCGCGCCGCGCTGTCGGGCCGGGCCGCCGCCAACAACACCGCCGCGATGCTGGCCAGCCGGATCTTCGCCGCGGTGCTCGGCCTGCTCGGCACCATGCTCACCGCCCGCATGCTGCCCGCGGTCGAATGGGGCTACTTCTCCTTCGTGTTCGGTCTGCTCGGCATGCTCGCGATCGTCACCGATCTGGGTGTCGGGCGCGCGGTCATCGGCAAACTCGTGCACGGCGAGCCCGCCGAGGTCGCCGAGATCGCGAGCTCGTTCATCGCGCTGCGGACCGTACTCGGGCTGCTGGGCTACGGGGTGGCCCTGGGCTATGTGGTGGTGCTCGGTTGTCCACCGCAGGTCATCGTGGCGACAGCCATCGCGGGGCTGGTCGTGGTGGTCGCGACGCCGAGCAACGCGCTCACCGTGCTGTTCCAGTCGACCATGCGCTTGACCTTGGTCGCCGCGGCGGAGTCGATCGCCCGCCTTGTCCAGGTGGCGCTGACCGTCGTGGCGGTGCTGTGGGCACCGACCTTGCTGATCGTGGTGATCCCCGCCGTGGTGTACGAACTGATCGCCATCGCGATCAAGATCGTCGGCGTGGGGCGGGGGCTCGGTGGACCGATCCCGGCGCGCCGCGTCGAACTGCGCTGGTGGGGCGGCATGCTGCGCGAGGCGCTGCCGCTGAGCATCGGCTTGGCCTTGATCATCATGCTGCAGAAGGTCGGCCTGCTGCTGCTGGGTCATTTCGACACCTTCGAATCCGTCGGGATGTTCGCGGTCGGTATGAAATTCGCCGACCTCGTCGACACCGCGGCGATCGCTGTCGTCGCCCCGTTGACCACGCTGCTGATCGCGGTATGGCCGGCCGACCCCACCGGATTCCGGCGCTACTTCCGCCAGTCGGGTGCCGCGCTGACGGCCCTCGGTCTTGCCGCGCTGGTCGCCTTCTGGCCGGTCGCGACCCAGGTGATCGACCTGCTCTTCGGTGCGAAGTTCGTGTCCGCGGTCGACGCGAGTCGCTACCAGATCATCGGCGGACTGCTCGGCGCGCTGGCCCATCTGGGCCTGGTCGCGCTGATGGCTGCCGGGCGCAACTACCTGATTCCCTGGATCGCGTTGCTCGCGTTGGCCGTCGACCTGGCGTTGTCGTGGCCGCTGATCGCGTGGCTGTCGTTCGAAGGCGCGGCCGTCGCCGGTCTGGTGGCCAATGTCGTTCTGCTGATCGGGGTGTGGCTCGCGCTCGTCGCCACGGTGCGGATCGGGCGGTTGATCCCGGTCACCTCGGTGGTGTCGGTCAGCGCCGTCGCCGCCGCGGTGATCGTCCCCGCGACGATGATTCAGCAGCGGTGGGAGCCGCCGTGGATTGTCACCTCGACGGTGGCCGGTGTGTTGTACCTTTTCCTCGCCGGCTGCGTTGTGCGCTGGACCGACGGATTGACGATACGAAGCGTGCGAGGGCCGAAATCTGATGACACTGTGGCGATTCGCTCGGATGATCACCACCGTGGCTCTCACCCTCACCCTGCTCGGATGCGGGACACCGACGATGTCGACCGTGCTCGATGAGCGCGTGAACGAGACCGGACTCGGCATCGCGGGCGGGCACTCGTGGCTCACGCTGAGCACCGGCGAATTGGACCGCCAGATGAAGGGCGTGGTCGACGCGGGCGCCACCTGGATCAGGATGGATCTGGACTGGTCGCTCATCGAGCACGATCGTGGCCGCAAGGACTGGTCGATGACCGATCGGGTGGTGCGGTCGGCGCGCGCCCATGGGCTGCACGTGCTGGCCATCCTCACCTACTCACCGCCGTGGGCACGTCAGGACCCGGGGCCCGGCGGAAACAAGGTTGCCCCGTACCCCGCGTTGTTCGGCCAATTCGTCGCCGACGCGGTCGAGCGCTACCGCGATCAGATCAAGCACTGGGAGGTCTGGAACGAGCCCAATGTCACCAGCTTCTTCGCGCCGCTGCCCCATGTGGGTCTGTACGCCCAGCTGCTCCACCAGGCGGCGACGGCCGTGCGCACCCGCCAGCCGGGTGGTCAGGTGTTGGTCGGTGGCTTGGCGCCCGCTGCCGACAACGGCCGCGACATCGCGCCGTCGACGTTCATCGAGCGCCTCTACGCGCTGGGCTCGGCTCTCGACTTCGACGCCATCGCGGTGCACCCCTATTCCTATCCGGAACTGCCCTCGTCACCGAGCCGGGACAACGCCTTCCAGAACCTGACTCGAATTCGGGCGATCATGGACGCGCGCGGCGACACATCGAAGCGGTTGTGGCCCACCGAATTCGGCGCGCCGACCGGTACCGGAGCACGCGCGGTCGACGAGCAGACCCAAGCCGAGATACTCGGCGGCGGCCTGGACTCGATGGCGGCGATGCCCAATATCGGCCCTGTTTTCGTCTACTCCCTGATCGACGCGGGCGACGATCGCCAGAACCTGGAGGACAACTTCGGCATGCTCCGTCGCGACTATTCGGCGAAACCGGCACTGGCGCAGGTCCGCGCCCGCGCGGAGGTGCTCCGTGCGGGACAGTAACCACGGGCGCGAGCTGGTGTTCGTCGCTCACACCGGACAGGCGTCGGGCGCGGAGAACGTGATGCTGGCCCTCGTGGACTTGGCGCTGGAACGTGGCTACCGGGTGCGGGTCGCCTGCCCGGACGGTCCGTTGCGGGAACGGCTGCCCGCCGCAGTCGAGCACATCGGCATCGCCGGGCTGGGGCTGGCGGGTGAACGGGGCCTGCGCCGGTTGACCGCCGCGCTGGTGATGCTGAAGAACTGGATCGGTGCGGCATGGCGGCTTCGGAAGCCGCTGCGCGACAGCCGAACCCGGATCATCGTCAATTCCACCATGGCGTTGCCCGCGCTGGCGCTGGCCTGTCCGCATCGGCGCTCGGCGGCCTGGTTGGTCCACGACATCCTTGCCAGCCGACGGCAATACGGCGCAGCCTGGGCCGGCCGTGCCGCGGTGGGCCACGCCATCGCGGTCTCCGAGACCGCCGCGGAGCCGCTGCGCCGGCGCGGCTTCGATGTCGATGTCGTGTGCAACGGCGTGACCTGGCCGGTCGAACCCGCGCCCGTCATCGAGCGCACGCCACCGGTGGTCGGCATCCTGGGGGTGGTGACCTCATGGAAGGGCCACCACGTTCTGCTGGAGGCCGTCGCGGGGTTGCCCGAGGTGCGACTCGAAATCGCCGGTCGGGCATTGCCCGGCGACGTGACGTATCTGGCCGAGCTCCGCGAGCGCGCCGAACAGCCCGACCTCGCCGGTCGGGTCGCCTTTCTCGGTCAGGTTGACGCGATGACCACCCTGCGGGGCTGGGACGCGGTGATCTCGGCCAGCGTGCTGCCCGAGGCCGGTCAGCTCGTCGTCCTCGAGGCGATGAGCCTGGGTGTCCCGGTGATCGCCACCGATCACGGTGGTTACGCCGACGACCGCGTCATGGTGTGCGTTCCCCCCGCCGATCCGGTCGCGTTGCGGGCGGCGATCGAGCGGGTCACCGGTGACCCGCGGTTGCGGTCGCGCTTGCACGAGGACGGTCGGGCTCGTGTCGCGGCGGCACACGATCGGTCGCGCACGCTGCCGCAGATGCTCGACGCTCTGCTCGCCACGGCACCGTGACAGCGATGGACCCGGCGAGTGAGTTCGCTCGCCGGGTCCATCGGGTCGTGATCAGATCGAGAAGGTCTTGCCGTAGGTGACGACGGTGTCGCCGGACGAGCCGACGATCCGCACGAATGGGCGGACATTGGTCTGGCCGAGCACACCGGTGACAGTGCCGTGGAAACCCGAAAGACGCAGTACACCTTCGGCGCCGGCGATCTCACCGCCGGCGACCTCGACCTCCTGGATGCCGGGGCCGAAGCCGGCGGCGAGTTCGATGCCCGCGCGCGGGATGAGGCCGTCGAGCTTCACGGTGGGGCCGTCGGCGCCGACCTCGAGGCCGAGGCTCGGGGTGGACCACTCGAACTTGATCCTGCCGTCGAGGGTGGCGGGGTAGCCGACCTGATAGCCGAGCGTGATGCGACCGGACCAGGTCTCGGCGTCGGGGCCGGTGACCAGGTAGGAGGCCGCGCCGCTGTGGAACCATTCGCGGGTGAGCGGATTGCCGTCCAATGGTGCGACGAAGTCGATCCGGGTGTCGGACTGGATCGCCTCGACGGTGCGGTTCTTGCCGTCGAGAACAGTACTGCTGCTGTCGATTCCGGCAGCAGCGGCGCCTGACCCCATGGCGAGACCGACAGCGATGGCCGATACCATCGCCGCGATCCGGAGCGCGCGTGGTGCGAGCACGGTGGTTCCCCTCATCAGAATTCTTCCCCTGGATACTCGCCCGTCGAACGCTGCGTTCGGCGCCGCATTTCCCCTTGCGACCCGGGCACCGGCCACCGCGACACTGCGGCGGTCCAGCGGTGACCCGAACTCGATCATGGTGCGGCGCTGGGCATTTCCGAGTATCCCACGTCCTGCGATCATGCGCCGATCGACATAAGGTCGGCTATCCCACAGTCTTGCCATGCCTGTCTCGGTTGCGTGGGCCCGCCGGATCGTCGATCATCCACCGCCCGTCGAGTTCGGGCAGTGCGGCGCTCACCTCGGTGAGCAGGTCCGGCAGCGTCAGCAGCACGACGTCGGGCTCGGCGGCGACCAGTTCGGCGGGGGAGATGATGGGCACATCGGTGCCGGGCATCCGGCAGCCCTGCTTTCCCGGAGCGGCGTCGGCGACCCCGGCGAGCAGGCCGCGGTGCGCGCCCGCCATGCTCAGCAGCGCCACCGCGCGCGACGCGGCGCCGTAGGCATAGACCCGACGGCCCTGCGCGGCACCGGCGTCCAGCCAACCGCGCAGGGCGCGGACATGACGGTCGACCGTCTGCTGCAACTCGGCGGCCGCGCTCAGTGCGTCGGCTTCGGCGACGAGAAGGCTGTCGATGGTGGCGTCGGGGGTGTGATCGCCGTGGCGAACGGCCAGGAGCACCGTGCCGCCGTAGAGGTCGAACTCCCACGCGGTGACCACGCTCATCCCCGCCGCCCGCAACAGGGTGCGCAGAGCGGCCAGTGAGTAGTACGCGAAGTGCCCGTGCCGCAACGCGTTCCATTGTCCCTGCGTGACGATGGTGGCCAGTGAGTGGTATTGAACGAGCAGCACCCCGTCGGGCGCTGTCGCCGCGGCCCGTGCCGCGAAGGCCGCGCGCTGATCGGGTTCGTGCATGATCCCGAAGCAGTCGAGCACCACATCGGCCGGTTCCCCGGTGTTCTCGGTGAAGCCGTGCTCGGCGAGCAGGGGCAGCCAGGTGCCGCCGTGCGGGCTACCGAATTCGGTGACCGTCGATCCGCGCAGCAGCCCGGCGGTGTGCACCAGACGCACCGCCTCGGCGGCCTGGTCGCGCAGGGCCAGCGGCTCGATACCGCGGGGCTCTGCGGTGACAGTGTCGTCGTCGGCCAGCTGAGCCAGCCCGCATGCCGCGCACCGGTCCATCCGCAGGGGGTGGCCGGATTCGGTGGCGGCGACCGGAGCGTCACGTGGCGGAAAGTGATCCGCCGCCGGGACCGCGCCGAGATCGAGGACGGGAACGAGCGCGGTCTTCGCGCAGCCGCGGCATCGGTGGGTCATGGGAGTATGGCCTCGTGCGTATCGAGCGGACCGAATTGGCCGACGTAGTGGTACTCGTTCCCGAACCGTTCCGGGACGAGCGGGGGTTGTTCACCCGTACCTTCGACGCGGGCGAGTTCGACGCCCATCTCGGGGTACCGGGTGCGGCGGCGGCCTTCGTGCAGGATTCGCAGTCGCGGTCGGTGCGCGGGGTGATCCGTGGCATGCACGGGCGCGGCGGGCGCGGTGAGGCCAAGCTGGTGCGGTGCGCGCACGGCGCCGTGCACGACGTGCTCGTCGACATTCGTCCCGGTTCGCCGACTTTCGGTGCGCGCCAGGCGTTTCGGCTCGACGACGAGCAGTTCCATCACCTCTATGTGCCGCCGGGTTTCCTGCACGGGTTCCAAGCGCTCACCGAGATCGCCGACGTCTGCTACCGCATCGACCGTCCGCACGATCCCGCCGAGGACCTCGGGGTCGCCTATGACGACCCCGAACTGGCCATCGCATGGCCGTTGCCCGTCGGCCCGGTCTCCGCACGTGACGCGCGGGCCGGGACCTGGGCCGCGCTGCTGGCTACGCTGACGCCGGCGCACTGATCCGGCGCAGCTGTGCGTCGAGCACCCCGGAGTCGCACAGGCCCTGCAGGTGCGGCAGCCGGGTGTACCGGCGGAAGAACGCGTCGGCGGTGAGTCCGCGCGCGGTGTACTCGGTGTAGAGCTCGGCCGCGCCCGCGGGAACCGTCCACTGCGCCTCGAAGCCGAGAACCGCACGCGCGTAGGAGAAGTCGACCCGGTAGGACCGTGGGTCGGCGCCGTTCTCGCCGGTGATCAGCAGCCGGGATCCGGGGACCGCGTCGACCACCGAGGCGGCGATCTCGGCGACGGTGAGGTTGTTGACCTCGGTGCCGATGTTGAACGCCCGGCACGAGATGTCGGCGGCGGGCGCGGTGAGGCAGGTGGCGAACGCGGCGGCGATGTCGGCGGCGTGCACCAGGGGCCGCCACGGGGTGCCGTCGGAGAGCACCTTCACCTCGCCGGTGAGCACCGCGTAGCCGACCAGATTGTTGAGCACGATGTCGGCCCGCAACCGCGGCGAGAAGCCGAAAGCGGTGGCGTTGCGCAGGAATACCGGAACGAAGTTGTCGTCGGCCAGCGCGGCCACATCGTCTTCGACGCGGACTTTGCTCTCGGCGTAGGGGGTGATCGGGCGCAGCGGGGCGTCCTCGGTGACGAGGTCGGCTCCGGCGGCGCCGTAGACCGAGCAGGTAGACGCGTAGAGGAAC
>NZ_JBHWZY010000106.1:0-12135 GCF_042727815.1 Nocardia sp. NPDC060220 | reverse complement strand
ATCCTTCGGCCTGAATCCCCTGCCGCACGGCCTGTTCCACCAGTGTCTGCCCGGGCTGACGTATTGGCTTCTCCGACAGGATGATCGCGCCCAATCGCTCCACCCGCCGGGCCACCACATCACCGCCGTCCCACCGCACCTCATCGGCCACGACCACCAACCCCGGCGCGGCTTCCCGAGCGAGATCCTCATCGGCGACGGCCGCCAGCCGGATTCGGCCTTCGGCCCGCCCGGGATCACGATCGGCCACCGCCACGGCCAGCCACTCCGCCGCCGCCAGCCCCGACCCCGGCGGCAGCGTCACCGCGGTACCGCCCGCCATGAGAAAGGTGGACGACCCGCTCGCCCGCCGTCGAGCCAACCGCTCCGGCTGCGCCAGCGCGATCAACAGCGCCGCGACCTCCGTTCCGGAGTCACCATCACCCGGTCGACCGGCCACCGAGCCCGAGTTCGATACCTCCGACGAGACATCGACCCGCGCCCCGCCGGAGCTCGACCCCGCACGCCGACCTGCCCCACGCGAGCCGTCAGCCTGTGTGCCGCCGGCAAGCGGTTGGCCGGGCTCGTCGCCGGATGACGTGTTCGTGACGAGCCGTGTCAGGCGCTGAACTTCGCGGGTCCAGCGGGGTGGGCGTCCCCTGCGGAGGGTACGCAAGGCTGCCGCCGCGTCGGCGGTGTCGGCGAGGGAGTCGTCATCCATCAGCACCACCATTTCCGCGGCGGCTTTCGCACCGACTCGGGCGGCGCCGTCGAGGAGCGCGCGGGCGAGGCGGGGGTGAAGGCCGAGCTCGGCCATGGCCTTGCCGCGCGCAGTGATGTGGTCGGCATCATCGAGGGCGCCGAGGGCGCGCAGGACTGTGCGGGCGGCCGCGAGGCCACCTTCGGGCGGGGCGTCCCACCAGGCGAGGCCGGCGCCGTCGGGGGTGCCCCAGCAGGCCAATTCCAGTGCGAGACGGGTGAGTTCGGCGGTCCGGATCTCGGGTTCGGGATAGGCGGGCAGGGTTTGGTGTTCGTATTCGGGCCAGCAACGCCACGCGTGGCCGGGTGCTTCGCGGCCGGCGCGGCCCGCGCGCTGCTCGGCCACGGCAGCCGAGACACGCACTGTCGCAAGACCGGAAAGGCCGCGCCGGTGATCGACACGGGAGACACGGGACAGGCCCGAATCGACGACAGCGCGCACGCCGGGAACGGTGAGGCTGGATTCGGCTACGGCAGTGGACAAGACCACTCGCCGCCGCGCTCCCGGCCGGAGCGCGAGGTCCTGGGCCGCGCCCGCGAGTCTGCCGTGCAGCGGGACTACGTCGACCCCGTCGAGCTCGCGCAAGAGCCCTGCCGTGCGGTTGATCTCGCCGACACCGGGCAGGAAGACGAGCACATCACCGTCGATGGTGGCCAGCGCCGTGCGGGTAGCCCGCGCGACCTGCGCTTCGATCCGCTCGCGGGGCAGGGCGGGCAGGTAGTCCACCTCGACCGGATAGGTCCGCCCGTGTACTTCCAGAACCGGGGCACGCGAATCTCCGGGCCCGGTCTCCTCGGTGCCGAGCAGCTGTGCCAGACGATCCGCGGCCACTGTCGCCGACGTTGCCAGCACCCGCAGATCCGGTCGCAACCCCGACCGCGCGTCGAGCAGCAGCGCCAACAGCAGATCGGCGTCCAGATGCCGCTCGTGACATTCGTCGAGCACCACCGTGACGACCCCCACCAACTCCGGGTCGCTCTGCAACCGTCGCACCAACAACCCCGAGGTCACCACTTCGATCCGCGTCCGCGCGCCGACCTTCCGATCCCCGCGGACCGCGTACCCCACGGTCTCGCCCACCCGCTCCCCCAGCAGTGCCGCCATCCGCGCCGCGGCCGCCCGTGCCGCCAACCGTCGCGGCTCGGCCACCACGATCTTTCCCGCAGACCCGGCCGCCAGCGCCAACGGCACCAATGTGGTCTTGCCGGTGCCGGGCGGCGCGACCAGCACCGCGACACCGCGCTCGGCCAGCGTCGCGGTGATCCGGTCCAGCGCCGGTCGCACCGGAAGGTCAGGCAGTTCGGGAAGCTTCATCGCCGACCAGTCTGCCGGAAAGGTATTTCCCGATCCGCGATCGCTGGTTACCCTGCGGGAGATGAGCATCGAGTTCGCGTTGACCACGCTCGTCATCGTCGCCACGCCCGGTACCGGCGTTCTGTTCACCCTGGCGGCGGGGCTTTCCCGAGGGACGAGGGCGAGCGTGATCGCTGCCTTCGGGTGCACGTTGGGGATCGTTCCGCACATGATCGCGGCGGTCACGGGGCTGGCCGCGCTGTTGAACACCAGCGCGGTCGCGTTCCAGACCCTGAAGTACCTGGGTGTCGCGTATCTGCTGTACATGGCGTGGAATACGTTGCGGGACAAGGGCGCACTGGCGATTCCGGAGCAGCGCACTGCGGTGGAGCCCTCGGCGCGGCAGGTCGTCACCTCGGCGGTGTTGCTCAATATCCTGAACCCGAAGCTGACGATCTTCTTCTTCGCGTTCCTGCCGCAGTTCGTGCCGACCGGCGCACCGAACGCGCTGGGTCGCATGCTCGAGCTCAGCGGACTGTTCATGCTGGCCACGTTCGTGGTGTTCGCGGGCTACGGGGCAGTCGCCGCCGCGATGCGCACCTATGTGCTGTCGCGACCGGTGGTGGTCCGGTGGATGCGGCGGGTGTTCGGTGTCTCCTTCGTCGCCCTCGCGGGACGCCTCGCGGTACAGAACCAGTAGACACAGCAGTGCGGGCCCCGGAATCCGAGGCCCGCACTGTCGGTCGACGGTATTACCCGCGGCGCGTGGCCACCGCGTCGGCCAAACGGTCGAGCTGGGTAGCGGTGGTGTTCCAGTCGATGCACGCGTCGGTGATGGACTGGCCGTAGGTCAGGTCGGCGGCCTTGCCGAGGGTCAGGTCCTGGCGACCCGCGACGAGGAACGACTCCAGCATCACGCCGACCACGCCCTGCTCGCCCGCGGCGATCCGGTCGGCGATGTCGGTGACGACGTCGACCTGCTTGTTGTGGTCCTTGTTGCTGTTGCCGTGGCTGGCGTCGACGACCAGGCGCTGGGCCAGCGACGACTTCTCCAGGCGCAGCTTGGCCTCGGCGCAGGACGCGGCGTCGAAGTTGGTGCCGTTGCTGCCGCCGCGCAGGATGACGTGGCAGTCGGGGTTGCCCGAGGTGCGGATCAGCGCGGAGCGGCCGTCGAGGTCGGTGCCGGGGAAGACGTGGCTGGCGGCGGCGGCGCGCACACCGTCGACCGCGACCTGCACGTCACCGTCGGTGCCGTTCTTGATGCCGACCGGCATCGACAGCGCCGAGGACAGCTGCCGGTGCACCTGGCTGGCGGCGGTGCGGGCACCGATCGCGCCGTAGGAGACCAGGTCGGCGATGTACTGCGGAGTGATCGGGTCGAGGAACTCACACGCGACCGGCAGGCCGAGGGCGGTGATGTCGACGAGCACCTTGCGGCCGATGCCGAGGCCGGTGTTCACGTCGAACGAGCCGTCCAGGTGGGGATCGTTGATCAGACCCTTCCAGCCCAGCGTGGTGCGCGGCTTCTCGAAGTACACGCGCATCACGATGTGCAGCCGGTCGCTCAGCTCGGCGGCCTTCTCGGCCAGCTTGCGGGCGTATTCCAGCGCGGCGGCGGGGTCGTGCACCGAACACGGGCCGACGATCACCATGAGGCGGTCGTCGTCGCCGTTGAGCACGTCGACGGTGGCCTTGCGGCCCGAACGGACGGTGTCGGCGAGGGCGTCGGTGATCTGGTGGACCATGCGGACCTCGGCGGGCGAGCGCAGAGGGCTCACGCTGAGGGTGCGCTGGTCGTCGAGATCAGAATGCCGCGAGTCGACATCGGCTGCGGTGGTCATGAGATGTGGGTCCTTTTCGTTAAGAGGCCGACCCACGGAAATCGCTACCGTCGAGCCGGGCGTTATCCGGCTCGAGGTGGAGGAAGTCAGCGCGCAGGGTCGCAGACCGGCCCACCCAGGGCCGGATAGCTAAACCAGAAATATGCGCGCTGCATGCCGTGGACTGTACCACCGGTAAAACGCCGAAAGGTGAGCCATGGTTGCCCGACGTGTGGACCGTCACATCGCGCCCCTCCGCCGAACCGGCGCGAAGCCCTTGACCTCTACCTTGCTCGAGCTTCTAGCGTCGATGGTCGAGGAAAGGAAAACGACTGTGACAACATTGGTTACGGGCGCGACCGGCAACACCGGCCGCCAGGTGGTACGGGAACTCGTCAGCCGTGGCGAGAAGGTCAGGGCGGTGACCCGCGACGCCGACGCCGCACGCGCACTCCTCGGCCCGGAGGTGGAACTGTTCACCGGGACCCACAACGTGCCGTCGACGCTCGACGATGCGTGGCACGGCGTCGACCGATTGCATGTGACGGTGACCAACGGTCTCGCCGACGTGGGGGCCGAGCTGATCGGCAAGGCCATCGACGCCGGCGTGCGCCGCATCACCGTCGTCTGGGGTGGCGGCGTCGGCCCGGTCGAGCAGGCGATCGCGGAGTCCGGCGTGGAATGGACGCGGCTCGAGCCGCAGGAGTTCATGTCGAACACGCTGACCTGGCTCGAGCCGATCCGGACCGACGGCGTGGTGCGGGAGCCGTACGCCCATCCGAGCGCGCTGGTGCACGAGGCCGATATCGGCGCGGTGGCCGCCGTCGCACTGCTGGAAGACGGGCACGCGGGCCGCGCGTACAACCTCACCGGTCCTCAGGCGCTCACACCGCCGGAGCGGCTCGCGATTCTGGGGCAGGCGGCGGGCCGCGAGATCACCTTCGCCACGATCACCCATCGGCAAGCGGTCGAACGGCTGACGGCGACCGGGGTCTCGCAGGCCGACGCCGATTATGTGATCGGCTGGTACGCCGAGTCGAGTCCCGAGTCGTACACGGTCGACCCGACGGTGGAACAGGTACTCGGCCGACCCGCGCGCACCTTCGCGCAGTGGGCGGCCGAGCACGGGCACCGGTTCGCTTGATCAGCTCCACTGACCGGGGACGTAGTCACCGGCCGGGGTGTGGGCGATGGCGTTGAGCCGGTTCCAGGCGTTGATCATCGCGATGGCGGCGATCAGACCCGCGATCTGGTCGTCGTCGTAGTGCTTGCGGACCTGGGCGAAGGTGTCGTCGGAGACGTGGCCGCCGTCGGCGGTGCGGGTCGCTTCCTCGGTGAGGGCGAGGGCGGCCCGCTCCGCCTCGGTGAAGACATTGGTCTCCCGCCAGGCGGCGACCAGGTTGATCCGCACCGCGGTCTCGCCCGCGTGGGCGGCGTCCTTGGTGTGCATGTCGACGCAGTAGCTGCAGCCGTTGATCTGCGAAGCCCGGATCTTCACCAGTTCATAGGTGGCCTTGGGCAGCGGTGAATCGTCGATGACCTTGCCCGCCATGACCATTCGCTTGCTGAAGCTCGCGGTGATGGCGTTGCCGTAGAGGTTGAAGCGCGCTTCCATGATGACTCCTTCGTCGTGGGGTTCACAGAGACGACGAGGCAGCTGCGCACGGTGTGACATCGGCGCGTGTGACGCCGATCACCGAATCAGATCAGGCCGCAGAGCTTCTCGGAGAGCTCCCACAGTTCGGAGGCGACCGTGCGATCCTTCGCCGAGCGCGCACTGCCCGCGAGGGCAGGGTTGCCGCGCAGCCCGAGGAAGCCGTCGGGGCCGTAGAACGCGCCGGGCGTTACATCGGCGGTGGCGGCGAACAGCGTGGGCAGCGCACCCTCTTGCGCGGTGGGAGCGAGCGTGCGGTTACCCAGCCACATGATCGCGTCCTGGATGGACTCGGTGTGGGACATGAGTTCGGTCGCGGCGTAACCGGGATGCGCGGCCACCGAGATCACCGCGGCGCCCTCACCGGCCAGGCGGCGCTGCAACTCGAAGGCGAACATCAGATTGGCCAGCTTGGACTGGCCGTACGCGAGCCAGCGGTCGTAGCGGCGCTGCTCCCAGTTGGGATCGGCCAGATCGATCCTGCCGATACGGTGCGCGACGCTCGACACCGTCACCACCCGATCGGTGAGGCGATCCAGCAACAGGTTGGTGAGCGCGAAGTGGCCGAGATGGTTGGTGCCGAACTGCATTTCGAAACCGTCGGCGGTACGACGCAACGGCAGAGCCATGACACCGGCGTTGTTGATCAGCACGTCCACGCGCTCGATCGAATCGGCGAAGGCGCGCACCGAGTTCAGGTTCGCCAGGTCGAGTTCACGGACTTCGGTCGCACCGCGCAGCCCCGCGGCCACCCGCTCGGCCTTGGCGGTGTCGCGACAGGCCAGGATCACGCGCGCACCCGCCTCGGACAGCGCCCGCGCGGTGGCGGCGCCCAGACCGCTGTTGGCACCGGTGACGATAATCGTGCGGCCGGTCTGGTCCGGCAGGTTCGCGGTAGTCCACTTGCTCACTGGTGAAAGTCTAACGACGCTGGGGAAATGCGCGAATCGGCAAGGGCCGGTGCGGGGTTCGCCCCAGCGTCAGGTGTCGGCATCAGGACTGCGCGAGGATCTCGTCGTCGGTCATCGCGGCGACTTCCAGATACATGCCGGCGACCGCGTCCAGCCTGTCGGCGGCACCGGATTCCGCTTCCCGCCGCAACATCCGTGCCGCGAGACCTTCGATGGTGCGGGCGGTGAACAGGTCGGCGACGATGGTGTCGGGGGCATCGAGCCATTCGCGGATGCGGGCCACCGCGGTGGTGGCGAGCACCGAATCGCCGCCGAGGGCGAAGAAGTCGTCGGTGACACCGATCTGGTCGGTGACCAGCACCTCAGCGACGACCGCGGCGAGCGCGCGTTCGAGATCGGTGCGCGGCGCCACGAATTCCTCGGTGCCCTCGCCCTTGTCGAGGACCGCGCGGATGGCCTTGCGGTCCGGCTTGGCGTTCGAGGTGAGCGGCAGCTCGGCCAGCAGTTCGAGCCGGGTCGGCACCATGTAGACCGGGACCAGCTCGGCGGTCGCGGCGAGCACCGTGTCGACGTCGAGGACCGTGCCCGGGGTCGGCACCACCAGCGCGACCAGTTTCGGGGCGGCCGTTCCGACCACCGCGGCGACCGCGTGGCGAACACCGGGCACGGCGCGCAGTGCGCTCTCCACCTCACCCAGCTCCACCCGGTAGCCCCGGATCTTCACCTGGTGGTCGGCGCGGCCGAGGAACTCCAGGCCGCCGTCGGGCAGGTAGCGGGCCAGGTCGCCGGTGCGGTACCAGCGCAGACCCTCGTGGGTGACGAAACGGTCGGCGGTGCGATCCGGGTCGCCGCGGTAACCGGTGGCCACACCGTCCCCACCGATCCACAGCTCGCCGCTGACCCAATCGGGGCAGTCGTTGCCCGCCGGACCGACGACGCGGCACTGCACGTTGCGCAACGGGGTGCCGTAGGGGACGGCGGTCCATTCGACGGGAACCCGCGCGTCGACGACCTCGCAGATGGTGGAGTGGATCGCGGTTTCGGTGGCGCCGCCCAGACCGGCGAAACGACTGTTCGGGGCCACTGCCGCCAGACGTGCGGGGAGGGCGACGTCAACCCAGTCACCGCCGAGGATCACCGTGCGAAGTGAGGTGAGGGGCCCGGACGGCGTGGCGGTAGTGGATCCGGTGCCCGGGTCGAGCTGCGACGCCGGGGCGGCGGTGAGCAGCATGTCGAGCAGGCTCGGTACACAGTTGAGCAGCGAAATCTGGTGGCGGCGAACGAGTTCGACCCAGACGGCGGAATCGGTGCGCTGCGCGTCGTCGACGGTGACCACCGCGCCACCTGCGGCGAGCAGACCGAAGATGTCGTAGACGGAGAGGTCGAATTCGAGCGCCGAGAGGGCAAGCGCCCGGTCGGCCGGGCCGAGGTCGAAGCGCTCGTTGAGGTCGTCGATCGTGTTCATCGCGGCGCGATGCGGCACCTCGACGCCCTTGGGCTTGCCGGTGGAGCCGGAGGTGAACAGCACGTAGGCGGTGTTCTCCGGATCGCCGAAGACGGGGCGCGCCAACGGTTCCGCATGCGTGCGAGCCTCGGCGAGGTCGATCGCACGGGCGTCGGGAATCCGCGCACCGCCGACCGTGAGCACGGCGACAGCGTCTGCGGTGCTGAGGATTTCGGCGCGACGAGCGGCGGGCTGATCGAACCCGATCGGCACGTACACCGCACCCGCCGCGAGCACACCGAGCACCGCGACGACCTGGTCGGGGCCCTTCGGCAGCTGTACCGCGACCGAATCACCGGGCGTCACACCGGCTTCCCGCAACGCACCGGCCACCGCCAGCACGTCGGCGGCCAGCTCGCCATAGGTCAGCTGCCCGGTCGGCTCCCACAGCACGGCGGGCGCGGACGGATTCGTGGCCGCGTTCGCGAAGAACCCGGTGTGCAGCAACCCGCCGCTCACCGGCCCCGCGGTGGCGTTCACGCGCGCCCGAGTAGCGGCCTGCTCCACCGGAATCCGTACACCGGCCTCGGCCTGCCACCCCGCTCCCCCGGCGAATCGTGTATGCCCGGCCGCCGCGGGCGCCACCGGCGAGGTCTCCTCGACCCCAGCGGGCTCGACTGCTGTCGGCTGCGCACCGCCGGACTCCGACGAATCGGCCGATGCCTCGGCGAGTTCGGAAGGCCGGCCGCCGAGACGTTCGATCGCTTCGATGTAGCGGGCGAACATAGCGTCGACGACGCCGGCGGGGAAGGCGGATTCGCGAATGTCCCAGTTCAGCAGCAGACCGCCGCGGACCTCGGTGATCTGGGCGTCGAGGAGAACCTGCGGGCCCTGGGAGATGATCCAGACGGGGTCGCCGAAGGTGTCGGTGACGGTGTCGGGGAAGAGTTCGCCGAGGTTGAGGGCACTGGTGTAGACGATGGGAGCCAGGACCGGTTCCCCGCGATGACGGCCGAGGTCGCGCAGGACCTCCAGACCCGAGTACGCGGAGTGCGCGCCTGCCTCGTGCAGGCGTTGCTGCAGGGCGCGGGCACGGTCGGCGACGGTGGCGGGCGCGGTGACATCGACTTCCAGCAGAACCGAGGAGGTGAAGTCGCCGACGACACCGTCGACCTGCGGGTGCGCCGGTTCACGGTGGAACAGTGGCAGATTCAGCAGGAAGCGGCGCTGGGCCGACCAGCCGCCGATGGTTTCGGCGAACACCGAGGCCAGGGCCATCGCCGGGGTGATGCCGCGGGCGTGGGCGGCGTCGAAGACCTGTGCTTTGGCCTGGGGGGAGAGCCAGCGGTGCAGGCGGATCGTGCGGTTGGGATCCGAGATGTGCTGGGCCGACGGCAGTTCCGGCGCACCCGGCAGCTCGCCCAGGCGATCCTGCCACCAGGCGCGGTCACGGGCCCGCTCGTCGGCGAGGGCGCGCGCACCCTGCCCCGGGCCCGCGGCCGCGTCGGGCTGCGGTGCGGCGGCGTTGTCCGAACCGTGGGTCGCGGCGCTGTCGCGCCGGTGCTCGGCCAGGTACTGGCGGAAGGTGTAGTCCTGCGGCGGAAGCTGTTCGCCGTGGTAGAGCCGGGCGAGGTCGGTGATGAGGATGCGGTAGCTCATCGCGTCGGCGGCGAGCATGTCGACATCGAGGTGCAGGCGGGTGCGGCCGTCGGCGAGGCGCGTCAGCGCGATATCGATCACCTGGCCGTCTTCCACCGCCATCCGCTGATGCGTTCGCGCGCTGCGCAACTGCGCCAGCCGCTGCTCGGCTTCGTCGGCGGAGGACTCGCGCAGATCGGTCACGCCGAACACGGCGCGGCCGGGCCGGTCGAGAGTCTGCTGGGTGCCGTCGGGCAGGAACCCGGTGCGCAGCATGGGATGGCGAGACAGCAGTTGCTCGACCGCCTGCTCGAGCCGCTCGGGATACACGTCGGCGCCGTCGAATTCGACGTAGAGATGTGCCGCCACACCGCCGAGTTCCTGCGCGTCGGAGCGCCCGATCCAGTACGCGTGCTGCATCGGCGCGAGCGCGAACGGCGTGCCGTCGTCGGGAACGATCAGGGGTTCGCTCGCGGACGTGTCGAGCTCGCGGGCGGATTCCCCGGTGGCCGGTTCGACGGCGTCCGGCACGCCGCCACGTGCCGCGAGGTCCTCGGGGTCCGCCCCGTTGAGCAGGGCGTGCCAGGCGTCGACCGTGGGGTGGGCGGCCAGCAGGGCGAAGTTCACGGCGATGCCGCGCTTGCGCCAGGCGCCCGCGAGCTTCATGGTGCGGATGGAGTCGAGGCCGAGCTGGATCAGGTCGTCGGCCTCGGCGACGGCCTCGGGGGTGATGTCGAGATGGCGGGCGATCGCGGCACGGATCTCGGCGCGGTCGATCCCGGCGCCGCCTGCGGGTGCTGTCTCCATCTGCCGATCACTCCTTGCTCGCCGCCCAGCCGGGACGGATTCGGTACTGCCCGGCGGCAGCCTACTCCATTGAGATAGGGTTGCCTAACCTATGCAGCATTCTATGCGGTCGGACCCGCGGCACCAGCCGCCGAGAATTCAGTGAGGCAGTACGTGACGTCGACATCGGCAACCGGCCACCACGAGGGCTACGTCCCCTTTCCCGAAGCCGCCGCGCAGGAGTACCGGGGCGCGGGCTATTGGACCGGGCGAACGCTCGGCGACCTCCTCCGCGACACCGCACGGACCCAGCCACAGCGACCCGCGGTGCTCAGCGACGCCGGTGCGCAGACCTACGCCGAACTCGATGCCGCCGCCGATCGGATGGCGCACGGATTGCTGGCCCTCGGCCTCGCTCCCGGTGACCGCGTGATCGTGCAGCTGCCGAACATCCCCGAATTCGCGACGGCCCTGTTCGGTGTGCTGCGCGCGGGGATCATCCCCGTCCTCACCCTGCCCGCGCACCGCCGCGCCGAGATCGAGCACCTGGCCGCGCTGTCCGAAGCGGTCGCCTACCTCATCCCCGACCACCTCGGCGACTTCGACTACCGCGAGCTGGCCACCACCGTGCAGCAAGCGGTGCCGAGCCTGCGCCACGTACTGGTAGCAGGAGATCCTGACAACGGGGACGGCACGGCATCCGGATTCGTCGCGCTGGATTCGGTTGCTCGCGACGGTGATTCACTGCCCGAGATCGATCCGTCCGACATCGCGGTGATGCTGGTCTCCGGCGGCACCACCGGCCTGCCGAAGCTGATCGCGCGCACCCACGACGACTACGTCTACAACGCGACCGCCAGCGCGCAGGTCTGCGAGCTCACCCCCGACGACGTCTACCTCACGACACTGCCCGCGGCGCACAACTTTCCGCTGGCCTGCCCCGGCATCCTCGGCACCGTCGCGACCGGCGGCGCCATCGCCTTCACCCTCGACCCCAGCCCCGAGGCCGCCTTCGCCGCGATCGAGAAGCACCGGGTGAGCGTCACCGGCGTCGTGCCGCCGCTGGCCCAATTGTGGAGTGCGGCCGTGGATTGGGAAGACGCCGACCTGAGCTCGTTGCGCTTGCTCCAGGTGGGCGGCGCGCGACTGGCCGAGGTGAACGCCCGCGATGTCGAGCCCGCACTGGGCTGCACCCTGCAGCAGGTGTTCGGGATGGCCGAGGGGCTGCTCAACTACACCCGTCTCGACGATGACAAAGAGCTGGTGTACACCACCCAGGGCCGCCCGCTCTCCCCCGCCGACGAACTGCGCGTCGTCGACGCCGACGGCAACGACGTCGCCCAGGGCGAAGAGGGCGAACTGCTCACCCGTGGCCCCTACACGCTGCGCGGGTATTACCGTGCGCCCGAGCACAACGCGCGCGCCTTCACTCCCGACGGCTTCTACCGCAGCGGCGACCTCGTTCGCCGACTGCCCAGCGGCCACCTCGTCGTGAGCGGCCGGATCAAGGACGTGATCAACCGCGGTGGCGAGAACATCTCCTGCGATGAACTCGAGGAGCACCTGCTCGCCCACCCCGCCGTCCGCCATGCCGCCGCGGTCGGCCTGCCCGACGCCTCGCTGGGCGAAAAGGCCTGCGTGGTCCTGGTAGTCACCGGCGAGCTACCCGCCCTCGGGGAGATCAAGTCCTTCCTCACCGAACGCGGCCTGGCCACCTACAAGCTCCCCGACCTGGTCCGGCAGGCGGACGCCCTGCCGATCACCGCGGTCGGCAAGATCGACAAGAAGGCGCTGCGAGCCCTGCACGGCTGATCCGCGAAACGGCGGCCCACCCCGCGAAGGGTGGGCCC
>NZ_JBHWZY010000105.1:0-12332 GCF_042727815.1 Nocardia sp. NPDC060220 | reverse complement strand
AGTATTTTCGGCGATCTCCTTGGCGACGGCATCGCTTCCGTCACCCTCGATGCTGACGAAAGCGACTCCATCGGGACTGGCAACTCGACCTAAGCGCATGCCCCGGAGTCTATCGAGACGGGGCTACCTGCCCGAACGCACCCGTGATGCGGCACCGATCGCTCGATAGCCGCCCGGTGGAAGTGCGGGAAAGATCACACCGGTGTGATTCGAAGCCACTGCCCGCCTGCGGGATTCGCGCGTGCGCCGATGTGACCCGTCAGACACCTCGCCGGTGCGGAAATTCCACGGGTCACCGGTGTAGCGTGATCATCGAAGTTCAAAAAATGAGACATCAATCTCAGATAATGAGATGCAATCGTGCAATCCGGCGAGGTGAGAATCGTGACAGACGCGCGGCCGATGGCCCCAGTGACGCGGATCGGTGACGGCAGACGCTGGATGATGCTCGCCCTCGGTGTCTTCGCGCAGACCTCGAGTTCGATCTTCATCCACGGCACCCCGTTCCTGCTGCCCGCGCTCACCGCTCGTGGCGATTCACTCGCGTCCGCCGGAGCCCTGGTGGCATTGCCGACCGTAGGTCTGGTCTGCACCCTGATCGCCTGGGGGTACGTGGTCGACCGGATCGGCGAACGCATCGTGCTGGTGGCGGGGACCCTGCTGATGTTCGTGGCAGGCGTCGCCGCGGCCGTGGTGGACAACCCGGTCGCGTTCGGTGCGCTGCTGTTCGTGGGCGGCATCGGCGCCGCCAGCTCCAACGGCGCGAGTGGCCGGGTGATCGTCGGCTGGTTCCCACCGGACCGGCGTGGCCTGGCCATGGGTATTCGCCAGACCGCGCAGCCACTGGGCGTCGGCATCGGCGCGCTCACCATCCCATGGGTGGCCGCGCACCACGGCATCCCCGCGGCGCTGCTGGTGCCTGCCCTGATGGCCGGGGTCGCCGCGATCGGCTGCTTGGTCGGCATCATCGACCCACCGCGACCGGCCGCGAAGGCCGCCGACCGCGCCAATCCCTATCGCGGCGACTCCACTCTGTGGCGCATCCACGGCGTCTCGATCCTGCTGGTCGTCCCCCAGGCCACACTGTGGACCTTCGGCCTGCTGTGGCTCCACGTCGACCTGGGTTGGTCACTGGCCGCGGCAGGCGCCTTGATGACCGCCACCCAATTCCTCGGCGCCGCAGGCAGAATCGGCGCGGGAGCCTGGTCGGACCGAGTCGGCTCCCGCCTGGGCCCCCTGCGTCAGGTAGCCATCGCCGCCGCCCTCGCCATGGCCGCCCTGACTGTCACCGCCTGGACCGACTGGTGGTGGGCCGCCGTCCCGTTGATGGTCGCGGCGTCGGTGATCTCGGTGTCCGACAACGGTTTGGCGTTCACAGCCGTGGCCGAGATCGCCGGCCCCTTCTGGAGCGGTCGCGGCCTCGGCATCCAGAACACCGGCCAGAACCTCGCGATAGCCGCCGTCCCACCACTTTTCGGTGCCGTGATCACGGCGACCGGCTTCCCCGTGGTCTACGCCTTGGCGGCGGTCGCCGCAGTGGCGGCGGTGCCCTTGGTACCCAGAGAATCCCGAAAGTAACAGCACGGCAGTCTGGTTCATCGAGACACGGCGCCCCTACCCTGCTCGCACCCCTGCCCACGAATTGCGTTCCGGGACAGTCGAGTAGCCGTATCACCCACTCACCGGACACAATTCGATCCGCGCCACCAACGGCAAAGGCTCGCTCCGGCATTCAGCCGAAGCGAGCCTTGTTGCCGAGCTGTCAGAAGTCGATCAGCTGTTCGGGATCGAAGGACAATCGAACATCGCTGTCTCCCCGCAACACTGCGTCGAACATCGAGCCGGATCCGACCGCCGGATCGGCACGATAGGTACCTGCGCCCGCATCGAGCAGCAGCCGGATGACTCGAATGCTGGGCCGATGCTCCACGATCCAATATTCGGGAATCCCGAGCGCCGCATACTCACCGACTTTTCGCACCCGATCGGTACGTTCGCTCCCGCTGCCCGGCGAGACCACCTCGACAACGAGCAAGACGTCGAGTCCTGGAAGAATTTTCGGCACCTCGTCCACGATCACCGATCGTGCGACGTCACGAGGAACGATGAGAACGTCAGGCTTCCGTACACCGGAAGGGGTGCTGATCTCCCACTCACCGCCGTCGAAAACCACCAGTGAGTCGTTGGGCAGTGCGCCTCGCACTATTTGAGCCAGCCGGTGCGCGATCCAGTTGTGCCGAGCCCCCGCAGCCACCTCGACCAACCACCCGTCCTCGAGTTCGAACCCTTTGCCGTCCTCCGACAGGTCGTGCAGATCGAGCACAGTGTAGGGGCCGAAGCCGCTGTCACCGACAGCGCGGTCAACCGTCATCTCGCCTCCCGATCTGGGGCCTTCCACCCTTCATCTGCCTGACCGCCCGACTGGACACGCCACGATGTGATCAGTCTAATCACCACGGTCTGGGATAGACACCACCGTCGAGTCGCGTACAGATCCAGCGACCAATCACCCGAAACCTGGAAGGGCCTGCACCATCGAGCACCGGTGCAGGCCCTTCCCCGTCGAGTTGTCCTACACGATGGCCGCGATGCGGTCGCCGACCTCCACGGTGGACGCGGTGCCGGTGCGCGAGGCCAGGTCCTTGGCGACGGCGGATTCGATGCGCGCCGCGCCCTCGGTGTTGCCGAGGTGGTTGAGCAGCAACGAGACCGAGAGGATGGCGGCGGTCGGATCGGCCTTGGACTGACCCGCGATATCGGGGGCACTGCCGTGGACCGGCTCGAACATCGACGGGTTCACACCCGAGGCGTCGATATTGCCCGAGGCGGCCAGACCGATGCCACCGCTGACAGCGGCGGCGAGGTCGGTGATGATGTCGCCGAACAGGTTGTCGGTGACGATCACGTCGAAGCGGCCCGGATCGGTCACCATGTGGATAGTCGCGGCGTCGATGTGCTGGTACGCCGTGGTCACATCCGGGAATTCGACCGCGACCTCGTCGACGGTGCGCTGCCACAGCGAACCGGCGAAGGCGAGCACATTGTTCTTGTGCACCAGGGTGAGGTGCTTGCGACGGGCCCGCGCGCTGGCGAAGGCGTAGCGCACCACGCGCTCGATGCCGAAGCGGGTGTTGTTGGAGACCTCGGTCGCCACCTCGTGCGGGGTGCCGACGCGGATCGCGCCACCGGTGCCGGTGTACGGGCCCTCGGTGCCCTCGCGCACGACCACGAAGTCGATATCCGGGTTGCCCGACAGGGGGCTGGTGACGCCCGCGTGCAGCTTCGACGGACGCAGGTTCACGTGGTGATCCAGCGCGAAACGGGTCTTGAGCAGCAGTCCACGTTCGAGCACGCCGCTGGGCACCGACGGATCGCCGATCGCGCCGAGCAGAATCGCGTCGTGCTGCTTGAGCTCGGGCAGCACCGACTCCGGCAGGATCTCCCCGGTGCGGTGGTAGCGCGCGGCGCCCAGGTCGTACTCGGTCTTGTCCACACCGGGCACCACCACGTCGAGCACCTTGAGCGCCTCGGCGATGACCTCGGGACCGATGCCGTCACCGGCGATTACTGCGAGTTTCATGAACTAGCTCCGTTCGAAGTCGGGGCGGACCGTGCCGCGCCGGGATACAGGTGCGCGCCGCCACCGTGAGGTGACGGCGCGCAGCTGCCGAGTCCCGGCTGTACCGGGACGAAACAACTCAGGCCAGGTCGACCAGGACGACCTTCGAGGCGCCGACGGCCTCGGCGATCGCGGTCTGCACCTCGGCGGACACCTCGGCGTTGACGCGCAGCACCACGGTGGCGCCTTCGGCGTCCACGTCCTGGCTCAGCTGCGCGGCCAGGATGTCGATCTCGGCCTCGCCCAGCAGGGTGCCGATCTTGCCCAGCGCACCCGGCTTGTCGCTGTAGTTCAGCACGGCCAGGTTCAGGCCCTCGGCGCGCATATCGTAGTTGCGGCCGTTGATGTTGACGATCTTCTCGACCAGGTTGGGCTCGGTCAGGGTGCCTGCCACGTTCAGGGTCGAACCGTCGCCGAACACAGCGCGCAGGTCGACGACGCTGCGGTGAGTGGGGCTCTCCGACGCGGTGGTGACGGTGGCGGTGATGCCACGGTCCTTGGCCAGCGCCGGGGCGTTGACGAAGGTGACCTGGTCCTCGACCAGCGCCGAGAACACACCGCGCAGCGCCGACAGCTCCAGCACGGCGACGTCCTGTGCGGACAGCTCGCCGCGCACCTGGACCTCGACACTGACGGGCAGCTCGCTGGCGATGGCGCCGAGCAGCGCACCCTGCTTGCGGACGACGTCCAGCCAGGGGGCGACCTCGTCGTTCACGGCGCCACCGGTGACGTTCACCGCGCCCGGCACGAACTCACCGGCCAGCGACAGCAGCACCGACTTGGCGACGTCGGTGCCTGCGCGGTCCTGGGCTTCCGAGGTGGAGGCGCCGAGGTGCGGCGTCACGACGACCTGCGGGAGGTCGAACAGCGGCGAGTCGGTGCACGGCTCGGTCTCGAACACGTCCAGGCCGGCGGCACGCACGTGGCCGGACTTGATGGCGTCGGCGAGCGCCTGCTCGTCGATCAGCCCACCACGGGCGGCGTTGACGATGATCACGCCCGGCTTGGTCTTGGCCAGCGTCTCGGCGTTGAGCATGCCCTTGGTCTCGGGCGTCTTCGGCAGGTGGATCGAGATGAAGTCGGCGCGCTCGAGCACCTCCTCCAGGCTCAGCAGCTCGATGCCGAGCTGCGCGGCGCGAGCGGGCGAGGTGTAGGGGTCGTACGCGACGATCTTGGTCTCGAAAGCGGCCAGGCGCTGCGCGAACAGCTGCCCGATGCGGCCGAGGCCGATCACGCCGACGGTCTTGCCGAAGATCTCGACACCGTTGAACTTGCTGCGCGCCCAGGTCTTCTCCCGCAGGGTCGCGTCGGCGGCCGGGATCTGCCGGGCGGCCGAGAGCAGCAGCGTGACGGCGTGCTCGGCGGCGGTGTGGATGTTGGAGGTCGGCGCGTTGACGACCATCACGCCACGCTCGGTGGCGGCGGGCACGTCGACGTTGTCGAGGCCGACGCCGGCCCGGGCGACGATCTGCAGCTTCTTGCCCGCGTCGAGCACTTCGGCGTCGACGGTGGTGGCGGAGCGCACGAGCAGTGCGTCGGCCTCGGGGACCGCGGCGAGCAGCGCCGGGCGGTCGGGTCCGTCGACCCAGCGAACCTCGACACCGTCACCGAGTGCGTCGACGGTCGACTGGGCGAGCTTGTCGGCGATCAGAACTACAGGACGGCCTGCTTGGCTCACTGTGGGGTACTCCTGGGGAAGAAAGGGGGTCGGCAGTTACCGCCGACCAGGATAGTCGCCCGGACTTCGGCTGCCCTTACCCCCCTGCCCGAAAACCGGGTGAACCCTGGGCACCCACCGCTCTACGATCACCGCATGTCCTTGCGCACCGTCCCCGAATCGATGGACCCGGCCGTGGTGGGCGCCGTCGACGCAGAGCTCGATCGGGTGGCTGCCGAGCACAACGTGTCCATCCGTCTCGCGATCGAAAGTGGCAGCCGTGCTTGGGGTTTCCCCTCGCCCGATTCCGACTACGACTGCCGTTTCGTCTATGTGGCGGGCCTGGAGACCTACCTGTCTCCGTGGCGCACCCGCGATGTGATCGAAACGCCGCTGATCGGGCTGCTCGACGTGAACGGCTGGGATCTGGCGAAGGCGCTGCGCCTGCTGGTGGCGGGCAACGCGGTGCTCGTCGAATGGTTGATGTCGCCGATCGTCTACCGCGGCGACGAGGCGTTTCGCGCCCGGCTGCGCGAGGTGGCGAGGGAGGTGGCCGATCGCGACCGGATCGCTCGGCACTACCTGCACCTGGGCGCGCGCCAGTGGGCGCTGTTCGAGCGCAACGGCGGTTTGAAGAAGGTGTTCTACGCGCTGCGGCCCGCGATGGCGCTGCGCTGGTTGCGTGAGCATCCGGGTGCCGCGGTGGCGCCGATGCATCTGCCGACGCTGCTCGCCGAGTGCGAGTTGCCGGTCGACCTGGTGGCGGCGATCACCGAACTGACCGATCTCAAGTCGAAGACGAGGGAGATGGGTTCGGCCGCCCCGCCCGCGTTGATCACGGCGTTCATCGACGCCGAATTCGACAGGGCCACCACGGAATTCAACTCCCGCGGGCCGCGTGATCTCACCGCGTCGATGGCTGTCACCGGCGAGTTCTTCCGCGCCGAGGCGCTGCGGTGACTACCCCCGGATAGCAGAAACTCCGCACCAACTGGTGCGGAGCTTCACATTCGTACGCTGGTCAGCGCAGAATCAGATGGCGCGAACGTCCTGAGCCTGGGGGCCCTTCTGACCCTGACCGACCTCGAACTCCACGCGCTGGCCCTCTTCGAGGGACTTGAAGCCCGAGCCGCCGATCGCGGAGTAGTGAACGAAGACGTCCGGGCCGCCTCCGTCTTGGGCGATGAAGCCGAAGCCCTTTTCGCCGTTGAACCACTTAACAACACCCTGTGCCATTTCAAAAACCTTCTGTAGATGAGCTAGGTCCTAATAGTCCGGCCCTGGTCTCGGTGTCCACCATGCCATGATCCGACGAATTCGGCCACATCGCACAGTGCAAAGTGTGCGAACTGTGAGGAAGGCAACCCCCAGATCCTGCCAGCAGCCACTGGCACGGACGTGACGCGGCCCGCTTTCGGGGTGGATGCTCGCCGTATGCCGAGGTAGTTGCTCCACGGATGCCGGATTAGCCGGGAGCGCGCACCAAACCGACTGGAACGCTTCACCATCGAGAGCTCTATGCAATACGGCCATGTCATCGTCAGCAACCCTAGACATTTTCGAGAAACCCAGTACGGCAAATTCTCTACCAGCGTACTTTCCGAGATCGTGAGGGATCGCACGCCTCGCCGAGAAATCACGCTAGGAGTAGACGGTGCTGGATATCAACCATTTCACTTACGGCTGGGTGACCCCCCTGCTGGCCTATGTCATGTCGGTCGTCGGGTCGATGCTGGCGCTGCGTTGCATGGTTCGCTCGCGCGCTTCCGGCATGCACGGCGGTTGGCTCACGGCGGCCGCGATCGCACTCGGTGGCACCGGTATCTGGGTCATGCATTTCATCGCGATGCTCGGTTTTTCGGTACGCGGCGTGACCATCCGCTACAACGTTCCCGTCACCTTGTTCAGCGCCGCTGTCGCCATGGGTGTGGTGTGGCTCGGATTGTCCATCGTGGTGCGCCGCAGCTGGGACAGCGCCGCATTACCGGTCGGCGGCACGATCACCGGGCTCGGCGTGGGGGCCATGCACTACGCGGGCATGTACGCGATGAAAACCGACGCCGAGATCATCTACGACCCCGTCGTGGTCGCCGCGTCGCTCGCCATCGCGGTGGTCGCCTCGATCGCGGCATTGTGGTTCGCCCTGCACATCCACGGCATCGTCGCCACCACGGGCGCGGCCCTGCTGATGGGCGTGGCCGTCACCGGCATGCACTACACCGGCATGTTCTCGATGAGCGCGCACACCAGCGCCCACGTGGCCCATGCCAGCGGCGCCACCGCGGCCCAGCTGCTCACACCCCTGATCATCGGCATCAGCATGGTGACCATGATCCTGCTGATGCAGGTCGGCATCACCGAAGCCGAGGACCCCAACCTCACCCGCCCCGTGCACGGTCAACGCGCCAGCCGCTTCTGGCCCAGCGGCCAGAACTGAAACCTGTCGGACCCCGATGCGACAATGAAGGAGGTAGAAAACACCGGCATGAGCTGCGGCTATGCCGATTTCCGGGGGGAGTTACACGATGCCGATCGTCATTGTCGCCACCATTGCCTGCGCGGTCCTCGGCGCACTGAGCCTGTACGCCGCCACCATCGCGGAAACCCGCGCGAACCGCGCGTTGCACGACTCCCGGTCCTGCTTCGTCGGCGACGGCAACCCCACGAATTCCTTCTTCACGCATCGCGCCCGGCACGACCGGCTGCACCGCCGCACCAATCAGCTGCTCATCCTGAGCGCGGTCGTCTCACTGGCGGCAACGGGGTTGGCCGCCTACGCGGTGGCTGTCTTCTGATTACCCGGCCCGCACATCGTGTGCTTCGGGTCCGCGCCGGGTCTCGGTGACGGTGTATTCCACGCGCTGACCGTCGCGCAGCGTGCGGAACCCCGCACCGGCCAGCGCGGTGTATTCGACGAATACGTCGGGTCCGCCTGCGTCGGGAGTGATGAATCCGAATCCCTTGCCGCTGTCGAACCAGGCCACGATCCCGCTCGGCATCCACCGACCTTCCGACTCCTGTGCCTGCCAACCTGATTCGCTAATCGTCGCATGCCGCTGCCCGCGACACGTCCGGCATTCGATTCGAGGAGCCGATCGCCCGGTGACGAAGTGGATATGCTCCGGACACGGTCCGACCGGACCGGCTCAGCCGCGAGAACGGGGATTCGGTGCAGCCTTCGACCGTTCGCTGCGCGGCCGAAACCGTGACGATCTTCGTCACCACCTCGGTGGCGGCGCTCGTGATCATGTTGCCGATCAGTTTCGCGTCCTTGGCGGCATCGCTGCACGTCGACCTGCTGGTGTTCAACATTCCGCGGGCGATGACCGGTGCGGCGTTCATCGCAGTGATCACCGCCGCCGTCACGGTGGCGATCGGCAGCGTGCGAACGGCCCGCTGGACCGCGCTGATCGCCCTGGTCGGCATCTTGGTGAACCATCTCGCGTTGCTCCCCGACAGCGCCGACGGTCACCTCGACATTCTGTCGCTGCCCACCTTGAACTTCATCGACGCACTACTGGCGGGGGCTGTCATCGGCGCGCTCGCGGTCGCGGTCTGGAACGAACCGCTCCTGCGCACCGTCTATCTGTTCGGCACACTCGGCGGCACCATCCTGGGCGACCTGACCCAGTCGCCCACCGACCCGAACTCCGACGGTTTCAGCGGTGCGCTCGGCGGCGCACTGCCCCTGTGGTTCATCGCCGCGAGCGTGCTCGCGCTCGCGTACTTCGCGCTCACCACCGTGGCCACGCCCCGCTGGACCACCGAAACCGCCATTCCGCTGGCGCCCGTGTTCGCCGCCGTCGTCGCCTTCACGACGACCATCATCACCGCGCTCGCCGTGGCATCGCACAAGACCAGCGCCCCCTATCTGATCGTCGCCTCGGTCGTCGCCATCGCGGCCGCGGTCGCCGCCGCGATGATCCTGCCGGGACGCGACGGGATTCTGGTCCTGCTGATGAGCAGCTTCTCGGTCGCGGGCAGCCTCGTCATCACGCTGCCGCGTTCCGGCTGGGTCGATCTCGCCACCCTCGCCGCCACCGCCGCAGGCCTACTGATCGGCATCCGCACACCGCGTCCACTGGTAGCCGCGACGAGTGTGCTCGCCCTGGCCTGCCTCGTCCTGGCCGCCGATATCTTCGACCCACCCGCCACGCTCACCGCGGCCCTCGGCTGCCTCGCCCTCGGCTCGGTCGCCGGGTATTGCCTCGGCACAGCTGTTCCACAAAGTCCCACGTCCGGGACCGTCGGACTGGCGATCCTGTTCGTGCCCTCGATCGGTGTCGCTTTGAGCGACACCGACTTCGGCCATCTCGCCTATTCGTCGTCCTGGTACCGCACCACGGATGTCGACCGCGGGATCGGCCCCGGCGCGGTTGCGATCGTCGTGGCACTCGGCTGCGCGATCGCCGTCCTGGGCCTGATGCGCCTGCGCTCCGAGACCTCCGAGATCGTCAGCCCCTAGCCGAATCCCAGCCGTATTCCGAGAACGCTTCCCCTGTCATCACCTTGCCGATCCCGACCCGGCAGTAGTCGACGATCTCCTCGGGCAGCGCTTCGGGCTCGAACCATCCCAGTTCCGAACATTTTTCGGGCTCCCGGTTGGCGACCCCGCCTGTCCAGCGTCGTACGGTGAAGAACATCTGGACCCGCTCATCGCTGTGCAGCACATGCGCGAATTCCACGTCCCGAGCGTCGATCTCGACCCCCACCTCCTCGCGAGCCTCCCTGATCAACCCGGCCACCGCCGACTCGCCCGCCTCCAGATGTCCCGCGGGCACATGGAACAACCCATCGCCGAACCCCGTATTCGCCCTGCGCCCCAACAACACCCGTCCCTGTGCGTCGACCAACACCAGATGAACCCCCACGAGCACCCGGTACTTCTCCACTGTCACCCCTCCTGATCGAATTGCCCACCCAAGAACTTCGAGACTGCCGCTGTTGCAGATGTTTTCGGGGTATACCCACATCATGAGTTTCCCGGTTTCCTTCGGGTTCGCCCAGGTCGGTCTCCTGGCATTGATCGCCCTCGCCATCGCCCTACTGGTCATGGCCGCACTGGCCGCCACCCGCCGTCGCGGCCCCAAAGCCGTTCTCGGCCGCGCGGTCCCCGGCACCGCCCTCCTCCTCGTCGCGGTCCTCCTCCTCTGGATCGCCACCCTCCTCCAGACCTATCTCGGACTCACCGGCGAGATCAAGGCCGCCCACGTAGTCGCCAAACCCGTTGCCGGCCATGAACACCAACTCGACCTCGTCCTCACCCAGTTCGACGAAGACGGAAACGCTGGTCAGCCGACAACCCATCGCATCGAGGGCGACATGTTCGCCCTCCAGTCCAACATCGTCGAACTCGAACCGTGGGTCAACGCCCTCGGCTTCCACTCCGGCTACAAGCTCAGCCGCCTGTACGGCCAGCGCCTCGACGGCAAATCCCCCGCCCAGGACCAGACCTTCCTCAACGGCGGCGACCGCGACTTCTTCGAAGACATGAACAAAAACCGCTGGTACACCAGCCCTTTCATCCGCTCCGCGTACGGCAACGCCACCATCGCCACCCCCGGCGAATACGACGTCTACATCTCCCGAGATGCCATCAAAGTCCGCCAGACGAACTGACCCCCGGAACGGTCCCGGCGATCCCCTCATCAGCCGGCGGCGCGGCCAACACGTTCTGCGGCAACCACGGCCCGTCCCCGAATGGGAGTTCACCACTGCGAACCCCCAGGTCTTTTCGAGCGCATTCGTAGAAGGCATTCCGCTTATGACCTGCCGCCTCATAGGCGCGCAGGTAGTCGTCATGCTCCATCTCGCGACCCATCGCTACGAGACTGAGCTCCCACACCGCCTTGTTCCACAGACGCGCAGCAGCAACAGCTTCGGGCGATCCGAGCAGCAACACCATCTCCCACTTCAGCGTCTTCTCGGACTCGGCCTCGGCCAGGAGCTGCGCACCTTCCTCTGCCGAAAGCGGCTGCCCTGCTTGCGGAAACCCCCTCCCCGCGACCATCCGCTGCGACACCACCGCGAAATGCTTCAGCGAGTGAGCGAACTCGCTGTACGCAACGAGCCGCCGGTCATCCCACCGGCTGCGCTGAGTCCGCTGCCACTTCGACCGCTCGGTCAACGCCGCCCCCGCAAACGTCGCCCCCGCTCCGAGTAGAACACCGGCAACGGTAATTACTTGCTGCACAACAGCATTCATGCACTCATTGTGTAGGCGAGCCCGTCAGCGCACCAGCGATCCGGCACTGTACTTCCGGATCCGGAGACGCTCACGTATGGATTTGGGCGAATCAACGATGTTCTGCCTCGTCTCGCACGAATGTAATTGGTCCATGACTGAACGCGATATGGCCATGATGTACGCAGCACACGACGCGTTCCGGCGCGATCTCCGAGCGCTCGCCAGCGCTCCGGACCGTGAACGCTGGACGCAGTTTCACACCCAACTATCCGTCCACCACACCGCGGAGGACGTCGTGCTCTGGCCGAGTCTGCGCCGCCGCGGCGTGAACGCGCAGTTGGTCGAGGCGATGGCCGCAGAACACGACCGCATCGACCCACTCCTCGCCCAGGCGGACCGGGCCTTCGATAGCGCGGGACCGGACGCCGCGCGACCGACGCTCGGGGCACTGTCCGAGCTGTTGCACAACCACCTGCGCCACGAAGAGCAAGAAACACTGCCATTGATCAACGACCGAGAGTGGTCGCTACTCGACCGAGAAATGCGCCGCCGCATCGGACTCCGAGGACTTCGTCCGTATTACACGTGGCTGCTACGGGATGTGGAGGGTGAACGCCGCCGCAGCGTTCTGTCCACAATTCCCCGCCCACTCCGGCTGGTGATCTCGTAGACGAATAGTTACCGACCAGCCCTGCCACCCAAACACCCCGACGACAAGGTGGGACTCAGCCGAAAAGCTCTTCCGCGCGGGTTGCGGTGACCGCTTGCAACAACCACGCGTTGAGTTGATCGACGTCAGTGGTATCGGCAAGCAGCTTTCGCTGGTCTGCGGAGAGCTCGATTCCACGGCCGGTAAGCACGGTCAACAC
>NZ_JBHWZY010000104.1:0-12342 GCF_042727815.1 Nocardia sp. NPDC060220 | reverse complement strand
CTGCAGCACTGCTCGAAGAGATCGGACCCCAGACACAGAGTCGGGTTAATAGTAAAGAACTTCCCAAGCATTAGAAAACGTTCTGGGAAGAATGGGACGGAATCGCCGTCGTTCTGTGACCTCAGTCACAGAGCAGGTTCTCGGCGAGCTGCCGTTGCGTCGCCTGGTCGAGACCGGCACGGGTCGCCCACGCGGTGGGGCCACCGTGCTCGGTGTCCAGGTGGGTCAGGAACTGGCGCATGGTGATCGCGTCGGCGGCGAACACCCAGGCGGGGAGCCGATCGGCCGCGTCGTCCGGTCGGGCAGGCCGGCCGTCGCGAGCCCGTAGCGCGGCGATGTTCGGGGTGGTCGCGGCGTAGTCGGCGATGATGTCGTCCGCGCGTACCCCGGCGACCGCGAGCAGTAGGGCGATCACCACCCCGGTCCGATCCTTGCCCGCGGCGCAGTGGATCAGCGCGGGCAGTTGGCCCGGAACCGAGAGCAGACGCAGCACGGCGGCGATGTTCTCGCTGCTGTGCTCGAGGTACTCGCAGTACCGGTCGAACATGCTCCCGTCGGGCGAGACCTCGGTGAGGTCGAGCCGCACCCGGTCCGCGCCGTAGACGTGCAGGTTCCGGTAGTCGGCGACGGCATCGACCACCGCACCCGTTCCGTCCGTGACGATCTCGTCCGGCGCGCGCAGGTCGACGACCGTGCGAAGTCCACAGTCGGTGAGCAGAAACGCCACGTCCCCGGCATCCAGCCGGGTGAGCAGATCCGACCGAAACACCCGCAAGCGACGCACCTGCCGCCCGTCCACCGTGCGCAATCCACCCAGATCGCGCGCGTTCACCGCACCGCGCAGCGGCAATTCCCGGCCCATCGCAGAACTCACACCGTTGGTCATCACAATCCCCGTTCTCACTTTTCGCAGCACCTGCTGCCAAACATTGATCAACGGTATTCGGTGCCGAGCATCCCCCATTCCGAAATCCGCTCTCCCCGAAGGAGCTTCCGACTATTTGCGCAGGTCAGAACCCTTCATACGTCGATTCGATCGCGAAATACGATGGACGGATCGAAATATTCGATACGAGTCGGCGGCAGCCGTTCTCATCGATACCGTCGGCACGAAAACTCCCGTGTCGAAAGGTATGTCGCATGCACCTGACAATCGTCGGAAATCGAGCCGGTATGCCCGCCGACGGCGCAGCCAGTTCGGGCTATCTGGTCGAAACCGGCCAGTCGAGAATTCTGCTCGACTGTGGTCCCGGGATCGCGGTGATGCTCGGCAACTACCTGCACGCGAGCCTGCTCGACGCGGTGGTGATCAGCCACCTGCATCTGGATCACTGCTACGACGTGCTGCCCATCGGCAAGCAGGCTATGCGCAGCGCCCCCGACGCCCCGGACCGCCGGATCAAGCTGTTCGTGCCGAAAGGCGCTCGCGCGAGACTGGATCAGCTCGCCGCGCTGTTCCCGGTGAAGACCTTCCCCGACCTGAATCGGGCGTTCGACCTGGCCTATGAGGTCATCGAGTACGAGCGCGGCGCTACCTACCCGCTCACCGATTGCAGCATCGAACTGGTGCCCATGGTGCACACCGAACCCGCCTGCGGGATCCGGATCGAAAGCCCTACCGGCAGTATCGCGTTCACCGGCGACACCGGCTGGAACGACAACCTCGTCGCGCTCGCCGCCGATGTCGACATCTTTCTCGCCGAGTCCACCCTCGCCGAGCCGGATCACACAGCTCACGGCCATCTGTGCGCCACCGAGGTCGGGCGGGCCGCCGCGGCCGCGGGGGCGCGCTCGGTGGTACTGACCCATCTCGGCTCGGCGCAGCCGCAATGGCAGCAGGCTCGACGCGACGACGTGGCCGCGGAGTTCGACGGGCCCGTACACCTGAGCCGACCCGGCATGCGGTTCTCGGTGCCCGCCGAACAGCCGAGCTGAGCCCTACACCGCGACCGTCAATGTCGCGAGGCCGCGCAGGTTGATCCGGCCGTTCCAGGTCTGGTCGACCACCGCGGCCTCGGGAAAACGGGTCACGAAGCGCGGGAACACGATCCGGGCTTCCATCCGGACCAGGGCGGCGCCGAGGCAGTGGTGGATGCCCGCGCCGAGGGAGACGTTCTGGTGCGCGTTCGGCCGGTCCAGACGCAATTCGTCGGCGTCGGGGCCCCAGAATTCCGGGTCCCGGTTGGCGGCGGCCAGCGCGCCGATCACCCAGCTGCCCGCCGGGATCTCGTGCTCGCCGACGCGCAACGGTGTGACGGTGATCCGGCGCATCAGGTGCACCGGGGTGTCGAAGCGCATCAGCTCGTCGACGGCGCTCACCGCCAGGTCGGGCTCGTTCCGCAGCCGCCGCGCCTGGTCCGGATGCTGCAGCAGCGAGCGGATTCCGCTGCCGAGGTGGGTCACCGTGGTCTCGTGGCCCGCGATGTAGAGGAACATCACCTGCGAGATCAGCTCGTCCTCGCCGAGCATGTCGCCGTCGTCCTCGGCGCTGATCAACGCGGAGAGCAGGTCGTCGCCGGGGGTGGCGCGCTTCCAGCGGATCAGCTCACGAACCATGCCGAACAGTTCCTGGTTGGCGGCTCTGATCCGGTCCTGGGTCTCGGCGCTCGCGAACGGCTCGAACACCAGCACGATGGTCGCGGTCAGCTCGCGCAGGCGGGTGTGCTCGCCGACGGGGATACCGAGCATTTCCGAGATGATGGTGAAGGGCAGCGGAAAAGCCAGTTCGGCGATGACATCCGCGGTGCCCGCGGCGGCGATCCGGACCAGTGCCTCTTCGACGAGTTCCTCGACGCGCGGCTGCAGCGATTCGATGGCCCGCGGCGTGAAGGCCTTCGACACCAGCCGTCGCAGGCGGGTGTGGTCGGGCGGGTCCTGGTCCAGCATCGACAGCCCGCCCATCACCCGGCTCTCCTTGCGGACCTCGGCACTGCCGCTCTTCCACGCGGGCAGATGCCGCAGGTGCGCCTCGTCGACCGAGTGCGCCGAGCGCTGCAGCGCGGCCACATCGGCGTGCCGGGCGATGATCCAGAACCCGAGCGGATGTTGCTGCGCGGGTCCCGCGGCCTGCAGCTGGGCGTAGTGCGGATAGGGGTCGTCGATGAATCCCGGTGCGGTGGGATCGAAGACGTAGGTCTCGGTGCTCATTCCAGGTACCGCTTTCTCGCTGCTGCTCGCATAATTTTTCCGCTGCTCGTCTTCTGCACGGTGTTCGGCGCGGCGAGCACCACATCCGCCACGGCGAGTTCGTGCTCCTGCGTCACCGCGGCCCGGATGGCCCCCACGATGTCGTCGGCATCGGCATCGGCATCGGCGTCGCGCTCGAGCTCCTGGACGACGACCAGCTTCTCGCCGTCGCGCCCCGGTACCGCGAACGCCGCGCCGCTGCCGGGTCGCAGCGCCGGGTGCGCGCGGGCCACGGTGTGCTCGATGTCGTGCGGGTAGTAGTTGCGGCCCCGGATGATGATCATGTCCTTGAGCCGGCCCACCACATACAGTTCGTCGTCGACGATCAGGCCGAGGTCGCCCGTGCGCAGGTAGGCGCGCTCGGCATCGTCGGCGATGCGAGCCTGGAAGGTCGCGGCGCTCATCTCCGGCAGGCCCCGATAGCCCTGGGCCACATGGTCACCCGCCACCCAGATCTCGCCTGCCCGATCCGGCGGGCAGGGCTCGCCCGTCTCCGGGTCGACGATGCGCAGCGACTCACCCGGCAGCACCACACCCGAGCCGACGAGCGTGCGCCCCTGATCCGCGGTGGCCGCGACGTAGCGCCGGTCGGCGAGCGCGTCGATATCGGCGTCCAGCAATCGCGGACCGCGACCTTTCCCACTGGCCGACACCAGCAGGGTGGCTTCCGCGAGCCCGTAGCACGGGAAGACCGATTGGGCGCTGAAACCCAGTGGGGCAAAGGTTTTCGCGAACCTGTCCAGGGTCTCGGCGCGGATCGGTTCGGCGCCGTTGAAGGCGACCTTCCAGGAACTCAGGTCGAGATCGGGCAGCTCGCCCGCCGCCGCGCGCGCGACACAGGCATCGAAGGCGAAGTTCGGGCCGCCGCTGGTGTGCGCGCGATAGCGTGAGATGGCCTCCAGCCACCGCAGCGGCCGCCGGATGAACGTGGTGGGCGACATCTGGATACACGTGGCGCCCACATACACCGGTTGCAGCACATTCCCGATCAGGCCCTGGTCATGGAAGAAGGGCGCCCAGCCGACGACGGTGGATTCACGGTCGTGGCCGAAACTGTGCCGGATCATCTCCTCGTTGGCCACCAGGTTTCGATGCGTGACCATCACGCCCTTGGGCGCGGAGGTCGACCCGGAGGTGTACTGGAGGAACGCCACGGAATCCGGATCGAGTACCTCCGGCGCGAAAGCGTTTTCCGCCGTGGGCAATTCGTCGACGGCCAGCCACTGCCGAGCCGTGCACACCGGCTCGAGCACCGATCGCAGGGGCTCGAGCACCGCGCCGATCGTCAGCACGGCCGTGGGCGCGCAGTCGGCGACGACAGCGCGGGTCGAGTCCTGCACCTTGCCGCGACGCGGCGGATTCACCGGCACCGCCACGATGTTCGCGTAGAGGCAGCCGAAGTAGGCGGTGATGAACTCGACGGACTGCCCGAAGACGAGCAGGGCGCGATCGCCCGGCTCGCACCGCGCGCGCAGCAGGCTCGCCACCGCCATCGCCGCGTCGTGGAGTTCGCGATAGGTCGTGGTGGTGTGCTCGGCACCGTTGTCGTCGAGGAAGATGTAGGCGATGCGGTCCGGCTCGTCGACGGCGCGGCGCGCGAGGATGTCGGGAAGAAGCTGCACGTCGGTCCTCAGGTCAGGGCGGCGGTCATGATCGCCGCGATCGCCGCGCGGTGTCGATGGTGGAACAGGTGATCACCGGTGAACTCGTGCGTGGCGAACGGACCGTCGGTCAGCGTGCCCCAGGCCCACACTTCCTCCGGATCGGCGATCGGGTCCTCGGTGCCGTAGAAGGTCGTGATCGGGCAGCTGAGCCGGGGCTGCGACCGGTGGCTGTACTCCTCCGACAACTCCAAGTCCGCCCGCGTCAGCGGCAGCGCGTACCGCAGGAAGCTCGCGCTGCGGCCCGCCGCGCCCCACGCCCCCATCGCGGCCATCGCGTCGGCGAAGTCGTCGTCGGGCAGGCGATGCAGGACCGCACGACTCGCCGCCAGGTGCGGTGCGCGGCGACCGGACACGAACAGGTGGATCGGTGGCCGATCAGCGAGGGTCAGCGCGCGAGCCAGTTCATAGGCGATCAGCGCGCCCATGCTGTGGCCGTAGATCGCCACCGGCGTTTCACCCGATTGTGTTATCTGGCCGGTCAATTCGTCGACCGCGTCGCCGACCCGGCGCAGCGGCGGCTGCTGCGCGACGTCCTCGCGGCCGGGGAGCTGGACGCGGACCACCCCGATCTCGGGGCCGAACAGGTCGGGCCAGCGGTTGAACGACGACGCCCCGGCGCCCGCGTGCGGAATGCACACCAGTCGTACCGCCGCGGGCGCGGTGTCACTGCGCAACCACGATTTGACCAGTCCGGTGCCGGTCATGATGCCCGCCGCACATCGACGGGAAGGCTCTTCAGACCGCGCACGATGAAACTGTGGTCCTGCCACTCGAGTTCCGCCGACCGTGATTCCAGGTACTGCGAGCGGACGAACAGGTACTCGAAGGCGACCTGAGCCTGTAATTCGGCGAGCAATCCGCCGAGACAACCGTGCATACCGTGGCCGAAGCCCAGATGTCCACCGCCGGTGCGGGTCAGGTCGAACTCGTCGGGCCGGGTGAAGACGTCGGGGTCGCGGTTGGCCGCGCCGAGGCACACCAGGATCTGCTCGCCCGCCGAGATCCTGGCCCCGTCGAGCTGGATATCGCGGGTGGCCAGGCGTTTGGTCAACTGCAGCGGCGGGTCGTAGCGCAGTGCCTCGGTGACCGCCGCCTCGACCGACTCCGGTCCGCGACGCAGCAGCGCCGCCTGCTCGGGATTGCGCAGCAGGGCGAGTGTGCCGTTGCCGATCAGCGATTTGGTGGTTTCGTTGCCCGCGACGAAGCACATGATGCAGACGAACACCAACTCCTCGTCGGACAGCACATCCCCGCCCCCGGTCCGCGCGGCGAGCAACTGGCTGATCAGATCGGTGCCAGGCCGGGCTCGTCGCTGCGCCAACACCGCGTCGATGGCGGCGGCGAACTCCTCGACCACCGCGCAGACCCGCTCGAAGTCCCCGGCTTTCATCATCCCGGGTTCGAGCAGGAATCGGATGTCGTGGGTCCACGGCCCGACTCGGCCGCGCAACTCCTCGGGCAGGTCCATCCACTCACACAGCACCGCGACCGGCAGCGGCGCGGCCAGATCGGCGATCACATCGAAGCCACCGTCGCGCCAGGCCCGCTCCATCAGGTCGCCGGCGACCCGGGTCACCAGCGGTCGCAGCGATTCCACCGACCGGGCGGTGAACACCCGGTTCACCAGTCCGCGCAGGCGCGCGTGATCGGGATTGTCGGTGAACACCAACGACTTACGCCCGAGACGTTCGATCTGCTCGACGCTGCAATGGCCGAGCCGCTCGGCCTGCCGGGTCACCAGGCTGGGGATCAGCCCGGCGCTGAACGAGCGATCGTGCAGTACGCCGCGCACCTCGGCGTGCCGGGTGAGCACCCACATGCCGAGCGTGCGGTGCACCGGTTCGACCTCACGCAACTGCTGGTAGATCGGGTACGGGTCGTGCCGGAATTCGGCGCTGAACGGGTTGAACCGCACCCGGGTCCGGGCGGGCGCGACGGGATCGGACGACTGCGTGGTCATGCCGACCGCACCGGATGGTCGGTGAAGAATCCGCTGCGATAGGGCACCAACACCAATCGCAGCAGGCCGATCTTGCCCATCCGGAAACCGAGCGCCGACAGTTTCAGGTAGCGCGCGTAACGCGCGACCACGTCGGCGCCGACGAGCTCGGTGGCCTCGGCACGGTTCGCGCGCAGCCTGCGCGCCCACTGCTCACACGTCCAGGCGTAGTCGAGACGACCGTTGCTGATCGAACGCACCTCGAACAGTCCCTCTGCCGCGGCGGTGATCTCGGCCAGGGTCGGCAGGTCGGCGTCGGGGAAGATCTCCTGCTGCATGAAGACGCTGGCCTGATCGCGGGACATGTTCGCGTAGGCGATCGTCTGCAACGACAGCGTGCCGTCGGGCTCGAGCCAGTCCCGGCAGCGAGTGAAGAAGTCCCGGTACACGCCGATCTTCTGTTCCGGCGAGTCGTCGGGGGTGGCGAAGTGCTCGAAGGCGCCGATCGAGATGATGCCGTCGAATCGGGTGTCCGGCTCGTAGTGCACCCAGCTCTCGGTCCGCACCTCGACGCCGGGGTAGGCGCGCGAGCGGACGAACTCGGCCTGCTCGGGGCTGAGCGTGAGCCCGACGGACCGGGCGACCCCGGCTTTTGCCGAGCGTTCGAGGATCGCGCCCCACCCGCAGCCGATGTCGAGGACCGAGGTGGCGTGCTCGGCGTCGATCGCGTCCAGGTGGTATCGCAGTTTGCGATCCTGGGCGATTTCCAGTGTGTCGTCGGGGTTTTCGCGCAGGGCGCAGGAGTAGGACAGCGACTCGTCGAGCCAGAGGCGATAGAAGTCGTTACCCGCGTCGTAGTGGTGGCGGATCGCTGCGGCGGCCGCGACGGACCGCTCGATATGCACCGACATCGCTACCCCACACTCCGCCGGCTCTGCTCGTGCAGGTAGGCAGCGACGGCGTCGAGGTTCGGGTTGTCGAACAGGTCCTCGGGCGCCAGATCGACGCCGTAGCGGTCCTCGACTTCGATCAGCAGCGCCACGGCCAGGGCCGAGTCGATGCCGAGGCGGTCGAAATCGGTGGCCGGGTCGATGGTGGCGGCCGGTACCTCGAGCAGACTCGCGAGGTATTCCTGGCACCAGGTGACAATGGCTTCTTTACTCGTATCCATGGTGAGAATTCCTTAGATTCGCTTGGCTGCCATGCGTTCGGCGGAGGGCATTTTCAGGTCCCAGGCGAGACCACAGAACGCCAGTGTTCGGATGAGCCAGAAACCGGGGTCGAGTCGATACCAATCCAACCCGAAAGAGGGCGACTCCGGAAACGCGTGGTGATTGTTGTGCCACGACTCCCCCAGTGTCGCCAGGGCGAATACACCACCGTTGTGGCTGTTCTCGCGGGATTCGTACCGACGGGTGCCGAACATGTGCAGGAACGAATTGATCGCCCACACGATGTGCTCGAGAACGAAGATGCGTACCAGTCCGCCCCAGAGCAGGCCGGCGACCGCGCCGGTCCAGCTCATCGAGACCAGACCGCCGATCACCGTCGGGATCAGCAGCCCGAGCGCCACCCAGTAGTAGTAGAGGCGGGCGATGCGGACCAGGCCACGGTCCTTGATCAGATCGGGCGCGTAGTGCACCACGTTCGGGTACTCGTGGCGGCGCATCCACAGGAAATGCGAGTGGGCCAGGCCACGCAGGGCTCCGCGCAGGCCGTCACCGGCGAGGTTGGGTGAGTGCGGGTCGCCTTCGCGATCGCTGTACTCGTGGTGGCGCCGGTGCAGCGCGACCCAGGAGATGACCGGGCCCTGGCCCGCCATCGAGCCGAGGATCGCGAGCACCCACGTCACCCACGGCGCCGCTTTGAACGTGCGGTGGGTGAACAGCCGGTGATAGCCGACCGTGACGCCGAGCCCGGTGAGCAGCCACATCCCGAAGAGCAGGGCGAATTCCAGCACACCGAAGGGCCGGACCAGCAGGAAGGCGAAAGCTACGACGGTGCCGATGATCGGGAGAATATCGAACAGCAGGAAGTGACGTCGTTGCAGTCTATGAATATAGGGACTACTGATCGTTTTTCTGCGCGGATCGGGATTCATTGCTCAATTCACCTCAGGCGGTATAGAAACCGGGCGCAACATTATTACCGTAACCGGGGTTCAACGGTCGGCGACGGCGTGTGACAATTGCCGATCGTCGGATCGGAATTGTTTATGACGGACCAGCGACAGCGCCACACTCAGCGCGCCGAAGCAGATAGCGAACATCCAGATGCGATCGGCCCCGAAGATCGCGATGACGGCCCCGCCGATCGCCGAGCCGAGTGCGGCGCCGAGATACAACGCCGACCCGTTGAGCGACAAGAGCATCGGCGCCTGCTCCGGGCTCGCGTCGGCGATCATGCTGTGCTGCTGCGCGGGCAGGAACGCCCAGCCGACCACACCCCACATCGTGACGAAGGCGACGGTGGTCGCCAGGGTCTGCGCGGCGATCGGCTGCCACGTCAGGTTCACGGTGAACAGTGTCAACGCGCCGAGCAGGACCGGCCGGGCACCGAATCGGTCGACCAGCATGCTCCCGCCCCACAGACCGACGATCGCCCCGACGCCGTGCGCCATGATCAACGTGCCGACATGGCCCGCGCCCACCCCCTGGGCGTCGACGAAGATCGGGCCCAGATAGGTGAACATCATCAATCCGGCGGTCATCGCCGAGATCGTCACCGCGAGCCCCAGCCACACCGGTGGGTGCCGCAGGGGTGCGAGCCGCTGTCGCAGCGACACCACGGGTGTGGCCTCGCCCGCCGGAACCGTCAGTGCCACACCGACAGTGGTGATCAGCGCCACCACGGCCACGGCGACGAACGCCATCCGCCACGACGACAACCCGGCGACCCACACCCCGAGCGGCACGCCCGCCACGGTGGCGATCGAGATGCCGCCGAGGATCACCGCCAGCGCCCGGCCGCGACGATCCGCCGTGGCCATGCCGGCCGCCGCCGCGGCTGCCAAGGGGACATAGATCCCCGCGACGCACCCGGCCGCGACGCGCGCCACCGCCATCACCCCCGGCGCCCAGGCCACCGCCGCGAGCAGATTCACGACGGCGAACAGCGCGGTCGCGGCCAGCAGCAGCCGCCGGGGCGAGCGCACCCGCAGCACGGTGACCACGACGGGCGCGGCCAGGGCGTAGGCCAGGGAGTAGCCGGTGACGAACAGCCCGGCACCGGTGATGGAGACCCGCAGGTCGGCCGCCATCGGCGCCAGTACCCCGGCGACGAGGTAGTTGTCGGTCCCCGCGCAGAACGCGCCGAGCGCGAGCACCAGGACCGGCAGCCACCGAATCGACGACGGCGCGGCATCGGTGACGGTCACCGAATGCCCCGGCGCCTCACCAGGGTCGGGCGCCGGCATCGCGCAACTCCACGGCGACATCGATGAGTTCGTAGATCCGCATGCTCGGTTTCCAGACGCTCGCGTCGGCGATCACCCGGATCCGGCCGGGTCGCCGTTCGACGCTCTTGATGTGCACCTCGAGGGTCATCAGCTCGTCGCTCGCCAGGATCTGCCCGCGATACCGCCACGACAGCGACACCCCGACCGGGAGGACGAATTCCGGCGCGACCAGCTCGGCGGCGAGACCGGAGTCGACCGTCCACTCCTGCATCGCCTGGATCACCGCCTCGACCCCGAGCGAGCCCGGCATCACCGGGTCGAGGTAGAAGTGGTAGCCGAAGAACCAGTCGTCGGCGGCGACCGGACGGGTGGCACGCAGGTAGCCGAGCCCGTAGGTGCCCGCGCTGTCGACGGTCTCGATGCGGTCGAGCATCGCCAGATGCCCGACCGCGCACGGCATGCCGGTACCCGCCGCGCGTCTGGCCGCCACGTCGATCACGCGGACGTCGGGACGTCGGTCCTGGCTGTCGAGCCAGGTCGGCACGAGCTCGCCGTTGTCGAGTCCGTTCTGGTTCGCCAACGCCGGGGCGTTGAAGAACCCGAACAGCGACTGCCCCGCGTAGAACGGTTCACCGTCCACCGAGAGTTCGTAGGAGAACGTCTGCAACACGACGCCGACCAGGACGGTGGTGTCGGTCAGCCTGCTCGTCTGCTGAATCGTCTTGTCCCGCAAGTCGACTTCGCGTAGGACGGTCGCGGAGCCGTCGAGATTGCGCAGGCTGAAATCCTCCCCGGGCGAGGTGAGGGTCGCGCCGAGGAAGTAGCCGAGCAGCAGCGCCGATTGCAGCGAGGTCTCCATGTAGACGACGTTGGGCATGGAGGCATCGGCCGACTCGAGGTAGTACCAGGAATCGGCGGGCGAGTCGTACTCGGTGTGCGAGCTGCCCGCGTCGAGCTGTCCGCGTCGGCCGTCGACGGCCATCACGCGGTCGCAGAGCTGGAGTCCGTGGTTGGGCATGCGGGTGGCCCTGCGGCCGGCGTAGGCCGAGAACTCCGGGCCGAGCGCGATGCCGAGATCACCGCGGGCGCTGTGGGTCATGTGGAATTCGCCGAGCAGCGCACGCTGACCGAAGGCGTTGCGGCGGCCGAGGAATCGGGGAATCTCACCGCCGGCCTCGGGACCGATCGGCAGACCCGATTCCTCCGCGACCTCGAGGGTGAGGCCGTGCACGCGCGCCACCACTGCGCCCGCACACCGGATCTCGGCGTTGATCCGGAGCCAGGGACGCGGGAGCAGGTCGATCTGGACCACGTCGGCGATCAGCTCGACGGGGCCTGTCATCGGCGCGGACACAGTCACCTCGAAGGGTTCGCCCGCCTGGAATCGGGCCCCGGCCAGGCACAGCTGCAAGCCCGCGCGCACCGCGAAGACCTGGGCGGCCTGCCAGGTGAGCTCGGTTGCCGCGGTGACCGGATCGGGGCCGTCGACGCGGCAGGTGGCGCGCAATCGCCCTCTGGCCCATGGCCCTTCACGTCCGGCGATCTCGAGCACCTCGGTGAGGGTGGCGTGGGTGCCGTCGGTCAGCCGGATGTCGGGGTTGACGCCTTCCTGGTCGTAGGCCGGACCGAAGACAGCGGCTATCTCGCCCCTGCCCAGCGCCGCGAGGTCGGCGCCGTTCAGCGTGGTGATCGGCGTGCGGGCGAGGAACTTGAAGGCGTTCATGGTGGTCGCGGGCGCAGGCAGCTCGAAGACCACCGGGTGCCCGGGCGCCGCGGAGACCGCCAGACCGGTTGCCGGCGTGTAGTCCACCATCACCGCGAAGGACTGTTCCGCCCAGGTGGGCGACTCGGGAGTGATTTCCGTGTCGGTCCGGGCGATGTGCTCGCCGCGACCGAGGCTCGCGAGCGCGCGCCGCTGCAATGCGGTCTGCACGTCCATCGCCGACAAGTGCGCCGCCACCAGCTCGGAGCGGACCTCGTGCAGGAGGGCGGAAATGGGGTCGGCGGGTGTACCGCCCGCCGCCACCGGCACAGTGGCCGATGGCGCCGGTGCGGTGGCCGACTGCGCCGGTGCGGTGGTGTGTCGCACCGCGGGCACCGCCGAGCTGGGCGCCGGGGCCTCCGGCGCTGTGGATGACGATCGGGGGGCGGGGCTG
>NZ_JBHWZY010000103.1:0-12397 GCF_042727815.1 Nocardia sp. NPDC060220 | reverse complement strand
GGTCAACGGGGTCCTCCACTTCGAGGCCTTCGGTCGCATCATCGGCGGCCCCGCGGTCCGCTTCCTGGTCCGGCGGCTCAACCTCCTCGTGAACGGGTTCATTCCCACCGGCCATCGACGGCGAAAGCCGACCGCAGCCGAAATGACGCACTACCGTCAGGCGCTCGGCACCCCTGAGCGGCGCCAAGCCTGCGCCGTGCTTCCCGGCCGGGTTCTCGCGAGCCGGGACTTCTTCGCCGAGGTCGAGGCCGGGCTCGGCGACGTCGCTCAGCTGCCGACGCTGATCGTGTGGGGCGATGCCGACATCGCCTTCCGTGCGCAGGAGCGCGAGCGTCTGGAAGCGACGTTCACCGACCACAAGACGGTGATCGTCGAGGGCGCGGGCACCTACGTCGAATCCGACGCACCCGAGGAGTTCGTCGCCGCGATCCGCGACTGGACGGCGATTCAGCCCACTTTGTAAGTGCCGCCGCCCGCCGCGATCAACCGACCGTCATCGGTGGCGACGATGTCGACCCGGCAGGTGCTGAGCCGGCGGCCCGCGCGCAGGCGGGTGCCGATGATGTCGATGCTTTCGGCGCGGGCGGGCTGGATGAAGTCGATCGACATCGAGACGGTGACGCCGCGCAGCTGCTCGGGCAGGCGCGCGCCTGCCCAGGACGCGGCCATGATGCCGATGTCGATGCAGCTCGCGAGGGCGCCGCCGTGAACCATGTCGCCGACCGTGACGAGTTCGTCCCGGAACGGCATGCGCAGGCGGGCCCGGCCTTCGTCGATGTCGATGAGCTCGATGCCCATGTGCTGGACGAAAGGGGATTGGGGCAGGAACAGCGACATTGCTTCGCTGCCGGTGCGGGGGGAGGTGATCATCGAGACTCCTATCGGAAGTTGACTACGATATCGGAATGAGACTACGGTATTTCGTATGACGTTGGAACCCCCGACAGACCGACGAAAACGCCGGACACACACCGCCGTTCTCGATGCCGCGCAGATCCTGTTCCAGCGAGAGGGCTACCGCGGCACCACCATCGACATGCTCGCCGGTGAGGCCGACGTCGCGGTCAGTTCGATCTACGCCAACTTCCGTGCGGGCAAGGCCGATGTGTACGCCGCGCTGGCGTGGCGCATCGCGACCCGCCATGCGGAGGCGATGTCCGCACCGACCGGCGACGAGCCGATCCCGCGCGACGAAGTGGCCGCCGTCTTCGACCGCTACGTCACGTTCCATCGGGAGAACCCGCTCGCGCTGCGCATTCTGGCGCTGACCGACGTCGATATCGGCGAATCCGAACTGGCGGCGAAAGCCAAGACGCAGATCGACGGTGTGCTGGGCGGGTTGGTCGAATCCTTCGCCGCCGCAGTGCGGCGCGGGGGATGCGATGTCGACGCCCGTGCGCTGGTGCTGGTTTCGTGGGCCGCGGGCAACGGTGCCTACTCGTTGTTCCAGCGACGGATGGTCGACCGATCGACCCTGGATGTCATGCTCGGTATCGCCCGAGCCGATCTTCTTTCCCATGTGGGCGGCCCCGATGAAGCGTGACGGCGAGCTCAGCCGACGGCAGCAGATCCGTACTGTGAGTGCGGCATCGGTCGCGCAGACCATGGCCCTGCCCCATCTCGTTCGCGGGCTGCGTCGCGGCGGCGACGTTTCTGGGTGGCCTGTTCCGGTACCGCCGGATTCGCGGCTGTGTCGCTCCGCGCTGGACCAGGCGACGGAAGTGCTCACTCCGGCGCTGCTCGCGCACAGTCTGCGATGCTGGGAATTCGGTACGGCCTTGGCGCAAGTGGACGATCTCGCGCCCGATCCTGAGGCGCTCTACCTCGCGTGCGTCCTGCACGATGTCGGAGTGGGTGCGCCCGGCGATGCGACGACGGGGTGTTTCGCCCTGCTCGGCGCCAACCGGGCTCGCGCGTTCGTCACCGACCGGGGCGCTACCCCCGAGCTGGGCCAGTGCGTCCATACCGCCATCGCCCGGCACATGGATCCGCGTACTCCGCGCGAAGACGGCGCCGAAGCGAGGTTGCTGCACGACGCCGCCCACCTGGACGTCGTCGGGCTGCGCGCCCACCACCTCGATCCCGGTCAGATCGCCGAAATCCACGCCCGCCACGGACGCGACGGATTCAGTAGCGAGTTCGCCGCCGCGATGCGCCACGAAGCGCGCGTCCGCCCACGCTCGACAGCGGCGACACTGTGGTGGGCGGGAATGCCGATCGCCATCGCGCTGAATCCCCTCGATCGCTGACGGCGGTCGAGGGGGCAGGCAGCGATCAGGAAACCCGAATCAGTCGGTGCGGACACCCCGGGCCGGAAACAGGCTGTCCCACAGTCGCGTCGGGGTTCGCTCGGGATCCATCAAGTCGTTCTCGGCCAGGGGACTGTCCTCGTTCTCGACGGTCGCCGGCTCGAATCGTTTCAGGGTCCGGCCGTCGCCGCGCAGTGCCTCGACGGTGCGCACCAGCGAGGATGTCTCGGCGAGCGTGGCATCGAACTTCGCGGGTTCGGCGTCGAGATGTTCGCACAGCAGCGTGCGCCGGATGCCGAGGATGGTCTCGCGCAGTTGCTCACCGTCTGCGGTGGCAGGGGTGACCTCGACGGCCAGATCGCATTCGGTGTCGAATCCCATCGAACGGTTGTTGAGATTCGACGATCCCACCCGCAGCAGGCGGTCGTCCATCACCAACACCTTGGCATGGACATAGATGGGCGCACCGGCGGCGGTGACGGGATAGTAGACGCCGAGCCGATTCTCGGTGTCGGCCTTCCACAGCAGGTGCAGCAGGCGGCGGCGGGCTCCATCCATGGCCTGTTGCTCGAGCCAGCCGTCGGCGTTGCGGGGCAGTACCAGCACGACCTCCGGGCCGTTGCGCTCGCGCAGGCGGGTCGCGATCGCCTCTGCGAGCGTGCGCGAGGCGAGGTACTGGCTTTCGATGTAGAGCGACCTGGTGGCGCCCGCGATCGCCGCCAGATACAGCGCCTCGATCTCGCGAACTTCGGCGCGGTCGGCGAGTTCGGGCAGCGTCCGCGCGATACCGACATCGACCGACCGCATCGTCGGTTCCAGGCCCTCCGGCCACGGAGTGTCCCCGGCGATCTCGCCGAGCGGGTCCAGTTCCCGGCCGGTGGCCGCTTTCCATCTGGCACGAGCCAGCTCGCCGATGGCTTTCGCCGCATCCCCGTCGACGGCGGTGGTCGCGTCGTGCCAGGGACCGTAGCGGTTGCCGTTCGGCGCGGTCCGGAAACCGTTGTCGTCGCGGTGGTCGCTGGTGTCCCAGCGATCGACAGTCATGTCGATGCCGCCGCAGAACGCGAGCCGGTCATCGATCACCACGATCTTTTGATGATGCGCCGACCCGATCGGGTGCGCGGCGTCCATTTCGAAGTGCAGCCGACGGTCGGTCAGCCAGTTGACGACGAAGATCGGTGTCATCCCGCGGCTCATCGCGGTGAACGCGCCGATGTTCCACTTCAGCAGATAGATCTCGAGGCCCGGGCGATGCCGCGGCAGCCAGGACAGGAATTTGCCCAGCCGCTCTGGTCCTTCGAGGGTCTTGCCGTGTGGTTCGAATTTGATCCGGGTGTCGAAATCCCAGCCGATCAGCACGATGCGCTTGCGGGCTTGCAACATCGCCGACTTGGCATGGCGGAAGTAGTCCGCCGCGTCGACGATGCATGCCAGCCGGTCCGCCTCGGCGATCTGCCAGCAGGTTTCGCCGGGAGAAAGGATCGGTTGCTCGTCGCGCATGGGTAAGTCAGTTCTTTCGTCCGTCCGGCCACCCGTCCCCGCAGGTGAACGATTCACACTACTGCGTGGACCCCTAGGTCGTGGGCCGCGGCGACCGCGGCGTTGGTGAGGTTGCCCGCATGGGTGTTCAGGCCCAGCGCGAGACCGGGATCTTCGGCGCAGGCGCGTTCCCAGCCCTTGTCGGCCAAGGCCACCACATAGGGCAGGGTGGCGTTGGTGAGTGCGTAGGTCGAGGTGTGCGGTACCGAGCCCGGCATGTTCGCCACGCAATAGAACGTCGTTTCGTGGACCGGATAGGTCGGCTCGGCGTGGGTGGTGGGGTGGGTGTCTTCGAAGCAGCCGCCCTGATCGACCGCGATATCGACCAGCACCGAACCCGGCTTCATCTGCGCGACGAGGTCGTTGCTCACCAGCTTCGGGGCGGCGGCGCCGGGGATCAGCACAGCGCCGATCACCATGTCCGCCGCGCGGACCTGCTCGGCGATCGCCAGCTTCGACGACGCCAGGCCGCGCACACGGTTGTTGTAGCGCCAGAACGACATCCGCAACTTGTCGAGATCGGTGTCGAGCAGGGTCACGTCCGCGCCCATACCCAAGGCGATGTTGGCCGCGTTCTGGCCCGCGACGCCCGCCCCGATGATGACAACCTTGGCCTGGTCGACACCGCCGACACCGCCGAGCAGCACTCCGCGACCACCGTAGGGCTTCATCAACGCGTGCGCGCCGACCTGCGGCGCCAGACAGCCCGCGACCTCCGACATCGGATACAGCAACGGCAGCGCCCCGGACGGCAGTTGTACGGTCTCGTAGGCGATGGCCGTAACCCGATGCGCCAGTAGCTGTTCGGTCAACGGCCGATCCGCGGCCAGATGCAGGTAGGTGAACAGGGCGAGTCCTGCGCGCAAGCGGTGATACTCCTGGGCGACTGGCTCTTTGACCTTCAACACCAGGTCCGCCCCGGCCCAGACGTCGTCGGCCGCGGTGAGGATCTGTGCTCCGGCCGCGAGGTATTCGGAGTCGGGAATCGACGATCCCACCCCGGCCCCGGCTTCGATGATCACGTGGTGACCGTTCGACACCAGTTCGTGCACGCCGATCGGTGTGATCGCCACACGAAACTCGTTGTTCTTGACTTCCTTGGGGACACCGATGCGCATGGAAGCTCCTCCTCGAGGATGTTCGGGTTCTGACACGAGCATCAGCGATAAGCACAGCAATCAGCGATAAACTCTGCACGATCAGCGGAATTGGGCGTCTGAGCTGAGTATCCTGCGGTGATGGCGTCGCGACAGCAACCCCGACCGCACCCCGTGCAGCCGTTCCGGGGTCGCCGTCGAGCCTGGACGACATCGACCGTCAGCTGCTCGCCGAACTCGCCGAGGACGCGCGCGTACCCAACAACGTCCTGGCGGCCCGGGTGGGCATCGCCGCGTCGACCTGTTCGCTGCGGCTGCGCAGGCTCCGCGAACTCGGTGCGATCCGCGGCTTCTACACCGACATCGCCCCGGAGGCGCTGGGGCTGCCCCTGCAGGCGATGATCTCGGTTCAGGTCCAGCCGGCGGCGCGGGCGCGAATCGGTGAACTCAGCGCCAAGCTCGCCGCGCTGCCGGGTGTGGTGAACGTGTACTTCCTCGCCGGGACGGTCGACTTCTTGATCCAGGTGTCGGCGGCCTCACCGGACGCGTTGCGCGAGTTCGTCACCCAGGAGCTCAGCGCGACCCGCGAATTCGCCTCGACCGAGACGAGCTTGGTCTTCGAACACATTCGCAGCCCACCGCCCACCCGCTGAGATCGGATCACGCAGAGCCTGTGCACTGTGCCCGCGTGAACTCTCTGCGACGATGTGCCCATGAGCACCACCACCCGACCGGGTGTGATCACGGCAGGCACGCTGGTTCTGTTGTCGTCGCTGTACTTCGCGCAGGGGCTGCCGTTCGGCTTCTTCACCCAGGCGCTGCCGGTGGTGTTGCGCGAATCGGGCTATTCGCTGGTGGCGATCAGTGCCTCGGGGGTGCTGTTCCTGCCGTGGGCGCTGAAGTTTCTCTGGGCGCCCTACGTCGATCGCTACGGCACCCGGCGCACCTGGCTGCTGGTGTTGCAACTGCTGTCGGCCGCGGTCGCGCTGGTGCTGGCCTGCCTGGATCTGTCGTCCTCGCTGCGATGGTTGTTCGCGGGCATCGTGGTGGTGAATCTGCTGTCGGCGACCCAGGACGTGGCGACCGACGGTGTGGCCGTGCGATTACTCGGGCCGCGAGAGCGTGGGCTGGGCAACGGGATCCAGGTCGGTGCCTATCGCATCGGGATGATCGTCGGCGGTGGCGCCCTGCTGTGGTTGTTCGCACTGGCCGGGTGGCGGGCACTGTTCCTGGCCATGGCGGCGCTGATCGTGCTCACCACGGTGCCGGTATGGCTGATGCGCGAGCGGGTCGCGGACCGGCTGCCGGCACCGAAACCCGCGCGGTTGCTCGGCGCCTGGTGGACCCGATTGCGCCGCCCCGGCATGCTGGCCTTCATCGCGTTGATCGGCGCCTTCAAATTCGGTGACTCGATGGCCGCGGCGCTCACCGGTCCCTTCCTGTCCGACGCCGGACTCGGCCTCAGCGAGATCGCGCTGATCAAAGGCGTCCTGTCCTCGGCGGGTGCGCTGGCGGGCGCGGCCATGGGCGGCTGGCTCGCCTACCGCTACGGCCGTCGGCAGGCGCTGCTGATCGGCGGTGTCACCCAGACCGCGAGCATTGCGCTGTATCTGGTCGCGTCCCTCGGCCTCGGTGGCTTCGAACTTCTGGTCGCGGCAAGCCTGGCCGAACACATCTTCGGCGGTGCCGCCACCGTCGCCGTCTTCGCGCTCATGATGGACGCGTCCGAATCCGAGCACGCGGGCAGCGACTACACCCTGCTCGCCTGCGCGATCGTCGTCGTCCAAGGCATAGCCGGGATGGCCGCGGGTCTCATCGGCGACCTGGCCGGATATCCCACACTCTTCGCCACCGGTCTCATCCTCTCCGGACTCGGTTGCGCCGCGATGATTCTCGGCCTGTCGCGGGGTCTCGGTCCCACCGGCCTGCACCGAGCCCTCGTGCCGACGGACAGTCCACGACACGACGGCGACCGCAGCGCCGTCCGGTAGCCCGGCGAACGCGGTCCACCTGGTCGACCGGAAATCCCGGCCTTGCCATCGACGCCGATCAGAGGCCGTACCGGGCTCGCTCGGCTATCTTGAGTCCGATGTGCTCGCCGGAGATCGTTCGTCTCGCCCACGAGAGTGCGCCGCAGCCGAGTCGGCGGGCGGTGTTCGGTCTCGCGGGCCTCACCGCATTGGCCGCGGTGGCGCCCGCCCCTGCCGTCGCCGCGCCGCGCTCCGGCGTCGTCGACCTCACCCACACGCTCACGCCGCAACTGCCGGTGTGGCCGGGTAATCCGCCGATGGCCATGGTCCCGGTGGCCTGGCACGAGGCGGGTGGGTTCGGGCAGTTCGCGCTCAGGTACTGGGAGCACACGGGAACCCATCTCGACGCGCCCGCGCATCGGATCCCCGGCGCCACGACCACCGATGTCCTCGCTGTCGACGACCTCGTCGCGCCGCTCGTCGTCCTCGATATCAGTGCCAAAGCCGCCGTCGACGTCGACGCGGTGGTGACCATCGCCGATATCGACAGCTGGCGATCACGGCACGGTGACATCCCCGAGCGGGCCTTCGTCGCGATGTATTCCGGCTGGGAACATCGCCTCGACCGACCGTCGACCTTCCTCAATCTCGACGAGCGCGGCACACCACACGCGCCGGGATTCTCCGCCGAGGCCGCGCGATACCTCGTCGCGCACTGCGGAATCGTCGGCGCCGGAGTCGACACGCTCAGCCTGGATTGCGGTGCCGATCCCGAATACGGTGCGCACACAGCCTTTCTCGGCGCGGGGCGCTACGGGGTGGAGATGCTCGCCAATCTCGCCACGGTCCCGGCGACGGGCGCGACGATTGTCGTCGGCGCACCGAACCACGCGGGCGGCACAGGCGGACCGTGCCGGGTGCTCGCCCTCACCTGACCACCGTCACCAGTCCGGTCGACCGATCGACAGTCGGTGCCGGAAAATGTTTCCCGGATCCGCGGCCGCCTTGACTCGGAGCAGTCGCCGATAGTTGTCGCCGTAATAGAAGGCGTGCCACGGCAGACCGGAGGTGTTCCATTCGGCATCGGCCAGATCCGGGTCCGGGTAGTTGATGTAACTGCCGCCGTAGGCCTTGTTCGGCACCGGAACACCACCGGTTTCGGCGTGGACGTCGCGATACATCTCGCGCGCCCAGCGCACATACCGGTCGTCATCCGACGGCAGTCGCCACGATGCGTGGATCAGCATCTTCATGAACGAATCCCGGGCCGGCATCGCCGTCGTGTCGCCGGCGACGGCATTGATCGCGCCGCCGAACGGCAGGAATTCGAGCTGGGACTCACCGAGGAAACGGAGATCGGTGATGGAGCGGTAGAAGATTCGGAGTTGATCGGGGGAGTACGCCGTGCGCAGATAGGCGGCTTTGACCTTGACGCGCGTGGTGTTCACGCCCTTCGCGTAATACACCTGGTTCACAGTGTCGGCGTAGGACAACTGGGCGAGCGGGGTGAGAATGGGCGGCGGGAACACGCCGTCGCTCACCGTGGCGACGAATTCGTCGAAACGGGTTCGCGCGTGCGGTGTTCCGGCATCGAGCAGGATCAGCATCTCGGCCGCGCCGGTGCCGGTCGTCCGGATCATCAGCGGCGCGTAGAGACCGGCGAAGTCATTGCCGGGGGCGCTGTGGCGTTCGAAGAACCCGAGATAGTTGGTGAGTAACCGGACGAACGAATCCTCGGTCGTGATCGGCAGGATCAGTCGCGCGTTGAGCATGCTGCCCGGCGGCTTCGGTAGCGCGTGTGCCGGGTCCGCGCCGTCTGATTCGGGCGACCGGAGCAGATACCGGGTCACCACACCGAAATTGCCGCCGCCGCCACCGGTATGCGCCCACCACAGATCGCGGTCTGGGCCATCGCCGGTCGCGACCACGATGTCCGCCGTGCCGTCGGCATCGACGGTGACGACTTCCACCCCGGCCAGGTGATCGGCCACGAGTCCGAAGCGTCGCGACAGCGGGCCATAGCCACCACCGCAGACGTGACCGCCCATCCCGACGCCGAGACAGATCCCACCCGGCACGGTGACGCCCCAGCGGTGCAGGGCGTTGTAGACGGTGCCGATGTCGGCGCCGGCGTCGACGGAGAACGCGCGGTGCCGCTCGTCCCAGAACACCGCGTTCAGCCGGCCGAGGTCGATGATCGAACGGGTCCGGTCGTTGTCGACGAAATCATCGAAGCAATGTCCGCCTGAGCGCGCCGCGATCGGCGAGCCCTCGGCCACCGCCCCGGCCACCGCGCGACGAACCTCCTCGGCGCTGGAAGGCACGAAGATCTTCGCGGGTCGAGCCACGAAGCGTCGGTTGTAGCCGCGCGCGGCCAGCGACTGGAACTCGCTCGTGCCGAGCACCGGCTCCTCGGCGCGGCTCACGGGCACACCCAGCGCGGCCGCTGTGCCACCGGCCGCGGCCGCGGCGATCAACTGTCGACGGGAGAGCGCCACCGGGTTCCTTTCGCGCCGTGTTCGAGGATCTGCTCGGACAGTAGCGGAATCGCCAGGGGGTGGACGCCAGAAATGCGGCGCGGTCGCAGTGGTTGTGAGGTCGATATCGAAGCCGGTGGCGTCAGGTCGGCGGATCGGTGGGGCGCAGGTAGACGGGGTGGCCACCGGTGAGGCTGTTGTACAGCACGCTGAGGTCGAGGGAGTCCGTGGTCGGCTTCGTCTTCGGGGGTGCGCTGCGGTCGACCTGGCGGTGGAGCGCTTCCATCTTCTCGTCGAGCTGGGTGGCGACCTCGGCGGCCTGGGCCAGGTCGGTGCGCAGGTTCGGCGGGACCTCGCCGCGGTACTTGTAGTAGATCTTGTGCTCGAGGCTGGCCCAGAAGTCCATCGCGATCGTGCGGATCTGGATCTCGACCGGAATCAGCTCGGTGCGGTCGGAGCGGAACACCGGGATCGACACGATCAGGTGCATGCTCTGGTAGCCGTTCGGCTTGCGGTGGGTGATGTAGTCGCGCTCCTCGAGGACCGTGATGTCTTCCTGACCGGCCAGCATGTCCCGGATCGTGCCGATATCGGAGATGAAGCTGCACACCACCCTGACCCCGGCGATATCGAGCACGTTCTCGCGGATCGCCGCCAGATTCATCGCGTAGTTCTTGCGACGGACCTTCTCGAGAACACTCTCGGGCGACTTGAGCCGCGACCCCACATGTTCGATCGGGTTGTACTCGTGGGTGTTGTTGAAGTCCTCCCGCAAGATGTTGATCTTGGTCGTCACCTCGTCGATCGCGAACTTGTAGCCGAGCATGAAGTCGACGAACTGCTCCCTGAGGATCCGCAGGTCATCGATGCCGACGTGGCCTCCGTCGCCGAGCGGGCCGTCATCGGAGCTGGGGTCGCGCTGCCACTGTTTCATCGTCCTCCATTGTGCCGTCCTTCCCGCGAACACCTCGACTGGTGCGTGCGGCATCACGTTGGCACCTCTCACAGCTGCTGGGTGATCCGGTTCGTTCGGTGACCAGAATCCGTAGATATTTCGTTTGCCCACGGGCAGGCAGGCTGATGATGACTTCTGGTGCAGTGCCTGACGACGGGCACCGTCACGGCACGGGGGCCGAGGCGAGCAGGCACTACCCGGCAATGTGGCCGGGCTGAGGAAAGCGCGCAGCAATGCCCAGTGATGTCGTCGATGTGTCCGTGGAGTTCTCCATCCCACGCCGGGCTCTGTGGGATGTGTTGCTCGAACCGCAGAGTTATCCGCGGCTGTGGGCCGGGATCGGGGGGTGCGATCGGCTGCTCCAGCCGGACGGGAGCACCGTGTGGGAGGTCAGAATCGGGGACCGGGCCGCGGGCGTGCGGCGAACGGGGCTGGCACTGACCATCGGTCGCTGGTACGAGAGTTTCGAACTGCACAACCCCGAATCGGGCAGTTTCGCCCTGGTCCGGCTCACCGGCGACGAGCAGCGCACCCGGGTGAGCGTGACCGTCTTCGCGGCGCCGCGGCTGCACCCGACGCTCGCGGGGGTGACGAACTCGGTGATCATCGGGTGGGTCAAGGACGGGCTGCGCCGGGCGGCCGACGTCGTGGGTGGCGCACGGACCTCGGTGGTGGCCAATGGCAACCGGGCACCGATCCGGCGCAAGTCCGAAATCGTGCGCTGGTGGGTGCAGTCGGGCCAGGTGTCGCCGCCGCTGACGTCGGCCAGGCAGCTGCGCTCGCTGTACCGGTGGGGATTCAATCTGGCGGGCGGCTACGCCGCAGGCGCCGCGCACAGCCCGGACCAGGTCGCGCTCGTCGACGACACCAGCACCGCCACCTTCGCCGAAACCGACAAGCGGACCACCGCGTTGGCGGGTGCGATGTACGAGGTCGGGCTGCGTGCGGGCGACGCGGTGGGGCTACTGGCCGGAAATCATTGCGGCATGGTCGAATCGATGGTCGCGGCGGGCAAGCTCGGGGTCGACGTCGCGCTGCTGAACTCGGGACTGTCGGGGCGGCGGATCGAGGACATCGTGCAGCGGCACCGGCTGTCGGCGTTGTTCGTCGACACCGATCTGGCGCATCTGGTCCAGTACCTGCACACCGATCTGCCGCGCTTCTTCACCGACGACGCGCCCGCCGACCCGACCCGGATCACGATCGAAGACCTCATCGCGGTCCGCCACACGAAGTTCCCCGTCCCGACGGTGCCCGGACGTCAGATCGTGCTCACCTCGGGCACCAGCGGCACCCCGAAGGGAGCGCGGCGCCCGCACCCGAAGGGTTTCGACACGTTGGTCGCGCTGCTGTCGCTGATTCCGATCCACGCCGGCAGCACCATGATGATCCCGGCGCCGCTGTTCCACACCTGGGGGCTCTCCGCGCTGCAATTGAGCACCGCGGTGCGAGCCACAGTGGTGCTGACCCAGGGCTTCGACGCCGAGGAATGCCTGCGCCGCGTCGCCGAACACGGGGTGCACACGCTCATCGCGGTGCCCACGATGGTGCAACGCCTCGTCGACCTGCCCGAGCAGGTACGACAGCGGTACGACCTGAGCAGCCTGCGGCATGTGATCAGCTGTGGCGCGCCGCTCGCGGCGGTCACCGTCGACCGGTTCCTCGACGACTACGGCGACGTCCTCTACAACCTCTACGGGTCCACGGAGGTCTCCTGGGCCAGCGTGGCCGGGCCCGACGACCTGCGCGCCGCACCGACGACGGCCGGACGTCCGCCGCTGGGCACCAAGATCGCCATCCTCGATGCCGAGCACAAGGCGGTGCCGGTCGGCGTGGTGGGGCGGATCTTCGTCGGCAATCACATGCTGTTCGACGGTTATGTCAGCGATTCCCCGCCCGAGGAATCCGACGGCATGATGGACACCGGCGACCTCGGCTACCTCGATGCCGAGGGCAGGCTGTTCGTGGCGGGCCGCGACGACGAGATGATCATCTCGGGCGGTGAGAACGTCTTCCCGCGCCCGGTGGAGGAGGCGCTGGCGCACCTGCCGCAGGTCACCGATGTCGCGGTGGTCGGCGTGCCGGATCGCGAATTCGGGCCCGGCAACAC
>NZ_JBHWZY010000102.1:0-12406 GCF_042727815.1 Nocardia sp. NPDC060220 | reverse complement strand
ATGGCCGCTTCCTCGACGAAGATCAGCTGATCCATCGTGGTGCGGTCCTGGCCGCCGTACTCCTTGGGCCAGCTCAGGGTGAGCCAGCCGTCGCGGCCCATCTCGCGCACGACCTCGCGGTACACGTTGCCGGAGCCGTATTCGCCGGTCGTCATGCTCAGCGCCGCGCGACGTTCCGGTGTCATCAGCTTCGCGAAATATTCGCGCAGCTCGGCGCGCAATTCTTCCTGCTGCGGCGTATACGCGACGCGCATGCTTCCTACCTCGGTGTCGAGCTGAAAGGGCGGGTGGCGGGGCGCAGGGGGTGAGCCCCGCCGAAACCGATCATTGCATATGAACTGGAACATGTTCCAGTATTGATGGTGATTCGGTGCCTGTTCCGCTTCGGGGACCAGGCTGTCTGGGTTAGTGTCGCGAAGACCGTGTGGAAGGAAGTTCTCATGAAGATCATCGTCGATTTCGACCGGTGTGAAGCGAACGGCGTCTGTGTAGGAATCGCCCCTGACATGTTCGAACTTGATGACGACGACATGTTGACCGTCGCCGAGGGCGATGTCGCGCCCGATCGCCTCGCCGACGCGGAGGAGGCCGTGGCGCAGTGCCCCAAGGCCGCGCTGAGGTTGGCGTGATCCGCTCTTGTCGGATGGTGGAACACGTTCTAGAGTCGGCCGAATGAGTGTGACGCAGATTTCATTGGAGGGCCGGGTCGCCATCGTGACCGGTGCGGGCGCCGGGCTCGGCAGGGCCGAAGCTCTCGCGCTGGCGTCGGCCGGTGCGGCGGTGGTCGTCAATGACCTGACCGAGGACGCGGCGGCCGAGACCATCGCCGCCATCCGCGAGCTCGGTGGCAAGGCGGAATTCGTCGGCGGCTCCATCGCCGAGCGCTCGACGGCCGACGCGCTCGTCTCGACCGCGCAGGAATCGCTGGGCGGGCTCGACATCGTCGTCAACAACGCGGGCATCACCCGCGACCGCATGCTGTTCAACATGTCCGACGAGGACTGGGACGCGGTGATCGCGGTGCACCTACGCGGACACTTCCTGCTCACCCGCAACGCGGCCGCCTACTGGCGCGCGGCATCCAAGGCTGCGGGCGAGCCGGTCTACGGCCGGCTGGTCAACACCTCCTCGGAGGCGGGCCTACTCGGACCGGAAGGCCAGGCGAACTACGGTGCGGCCAAGGCCGGCATCACCGCCCTCACGCTCACCGCGTCGCGCGTGCTGTCCAGGTACGGCGTGCGCGCCAACGCGATCTGCCCCCGGGCCAGGACCGCGATGACCGAGGCGGTCTTCGCCGACGCGCCCGAAGGCGCGGTCGACCCGCTGGCGCCCGAGCACGTGGCCAAGCTCGTGGCCTACCTCGCCTCGCCTGCGGCCGATGCCGTGAACGGTCAGGTCTTCGTCGTCTACGGACCGATGGTGGCGCTGATGGCGGCGCCGACGGTCGAGCGGCGATTCGATGCCGCGGGTGCCGAATGGTCCGAGGCCGACCTGGCCGCCACCCTCGGTGGCTACTTCGCAGAGCGCCCTGCGGATCACACCTTTTCGGCGCGCGACCTCCGCGATCTGGGCTGAGCGGTCCAGTCCGCGGTTTGCCTGATGTTGGCTGACCGCACACCCCGTCGGATTTGTCTCGCCTGTCGTGTTGATCACCAGTCCAGGTATTGGTAGACATGACCGTCGGGGTGTGTGCCGCCTCACAGGAAGGTCGCCGAATTGAATAAGTATCCGTTTCAGTTTTGACAGCGTTTTACGAGAAAAAGTCCTGCTCTGAGTCTACGAATATGGCAGACATTAGTAGGAACATGTTCTAGTCTTTGGGCAGTCTTCAGATCGGGGTGGCGGTGAAGTACGGGTACGCGGACACATCGGTCCGCCCGTCGAAAGAGGAGGATTCGGTATGAACAACCTCCTTGCTGTCCCGTTGCGGGCGGTCGGCGGATTCTTCGAACTCGGCGCGGAAGTGGCACGTGCCACCGTCCGTAAGCCATTCCAATGGCGCGAATTCATCGACCAGGCCTGGTTCGTGGCTCGCGTCTCGATCGTGCCGACTCTGTTGGTCGCCATCCCGTTCACGGTGCTGGTGGTCTTCACGCTCAACATCCTGCTGCGCGAGATCGGCGCCGCCGACCTCAGCGGCGCGGCCGCCGCGTTCGGCGCCGTCACCCAGGTGGGACCGATCGTCACGGTGCTGATCGTGGCGGGCGCGGGCGCCACCGCGATCTGCGCCGACCTGGGCGCACGCACGATTCGCGAAGAGATCGACGCGATGAAGGTGCTCGGCATCGACCCGGTCAGCCGACTGGTCGTGCCGCGCGTGTTCGCCTCGATGTTCGTGGCACTGATGCTCAACAGCCTGGTGTGCACCATCGGCATCGCCGGCGGCTTCGTGTTCTCGGTCTTCCTCCAGGGCGTGAACCCCGGCGCGTTCGTCAACGGGATTCCGCTGCTGACGAATCTGTCCGAGCTGATCATCTCCGAAATCAAGGCGGGCCTGTTCGGCTTGATCGCCGGAATGGTCGCCTGTTATCTCGGGCTCCAGGTCAAAGGCGGACCCAAGAGCGTCGGTGACGCGGTGAACCAAACAGTGGTATTCGCGTTCATGGCGCTGTTCGTGGTGAATGTCGTTGTCACCGCGATCGGCCTGAAATTCACGGTGCGGTGACCACGATGGCATTCATAGTTCGCAGTAAGTTCCCGCGCACGGTCCGCCGTTTCGACCGAATGTCGAAATCGGTGGATTCCCTGGGCGATCAGGCCATCTTCTACATCAAGGCGCTCGGCTCGGTGCCGCGCGCGCTGGTGCACTACCGCACCGAGACCATCCGCCTCATCGCCGAGATCAGCATGGGCAGCGGCGCTTTGGCCGTGATCGGCGGCACCGTGGTGATCGTCGGCTTCCTGACCCTCATGGCAGGCGGCACCATCGCGGTGCAGGGCTACAGCTCGCTCGGCAATATCGGTGTCGAGGCCCTGACCGGCTTCTTCGCCGCCCTCATCAATGTGCGCATCGCGGCACCGGTGATCTCCGGCATCGGTCTGGCCGCCACGATCGGCGCCGGCGCGACAGCGCAGCTGGGCGCGATGCGTGTGGCCGAGGAGATCGACGCGCTGGAATCCATGGCGATCCGGCCGATTCCGTTCCTGGTCGGTACCAGGGTGCTGGCGGGCATGATCGCGATCGTGCCGCTCTACGCGCTCGCGGTGATCGCCTCGTTCATCGCCAGCCGGTTCGCGACCGTCGTGATCTACGGGCAGTCGGCAGGCGTCTACGACCACTACTTCTCGACCTTCCTCATCCCGAGCGACATCCTGTGGTCGTTCGCGCAGGCGATCGTGATGGCACTGGCCGTGATGCTCATCCACACCTACTACGGTTTCCACGCCGCGGGTGGTCCGGTCGGCGTCGGCATCGCGGTCGGTAACGCGGTGCGGTCGTCGCTGATCGCTGTCGTCACAGTGACGCTGCTGATCTCACTGGCGATCTACGGCACCTCCGGCAACTTCCACCTCTCGGGATAGCGTGATGGACACTTCACGGATCGTTGCCGCATTGCAGGGCGGGCTCGGGCGCAAGCTCGCCGCGCTCACGATGGTCGGCTTGCTCGTCGGGCTCGCGGCCTTCGCGTTCGCCCTCTTCCAAGGCGCGTTCACCACCACCGCCAAGGTGCTGGTCGACGCTCCCCGCTCGGGCCTCGTGCTCGACCCCGACGCCAAGGTGAAGGTGCGCGGCGTCGAGATCGGCCGGGTCGCCGAGATCAACCTGCGCGACGACGGCGCGCAGATCCTGCTCGAGGTCGACCCCGAACAGCTGAAGCTGGTGCCGTCGAACGCGGGCGTCGACATTCGCTCGACCACGGTGTTCGGCGCCAAGTACGTGAACTTCGTTGTCCCCGAACAGCCGTCGTCCAGCCCGTTGAAGCCGGGCAGCACGGTCGCGGCGACTTCGGTGACGGTGGAGTTCAACACGCTGTTCCAGCACCTGTCCGATGTGCTCGCCCAGGTGGAACCGGAGAAACTCAACGCCACGCTGACCGCGCTCGGCACCGCACTGCAGGGCCGCGGCGACAAGTTCGGCGACCTGCTCGTCCGCTCGGATCGCTACCTGCGCGAGATCAACCCCTATCTGCCCACGCTGCAACAGGATCTGGACAAGACGGCCCAGGTGACCAATATCTACGCCGATGCCTCCGGCGCGCTGCTGCGGACCGTGGACAACGCCACGGTCACCGCGAAGACGCTGTCGGAGATGCAAGCCGAGCTCGACAATGTGCTGGTGAACGTGATCGGGCTGTCCGATACCACCGGTTCGGTGCTGCGGGAGAACGAATCCGACCTCGTCACCGCGCTCGACTTGCTGCGGCCGACGACCAACCTGCTGTTCGAGTACGCGCCCGCGCTGAGCTGCATCATCAACGGCCTCGGCCCGCTGATGCCGTTGGCCGAGGAGGTATTCGGCGGCGTGCTGCCCGGCGTCGGTATGAACGCCTCGCTCATGCCCGGCTCCAAGCCCTACACCTACCCCAAGGACCTGCCCAAGGTGAACGCCACCGGCGGACCGCATTGTGACGGCGTGGTCACCCGCGCACCGGACAGCCACTCGAACTATGTGGTGACCGATACCAGTCAGGGCACGGTGTACACACCCAGTACCGCGCCGCTCGCGTTGAACGACAGCGCACCAAAGGTTTTCCAGCTCTTGCTGGAAGGACTGCCGGGAGTGACACGGTGAGAAACACGGCGACGACAGTCAAGCTCGCGATCTTCACCGTGGTGATGACGCTGGTGTTCGCCGGCTTGGCGATCGTGCTGAGTCAGGCACGGTTCTCCAGCGAGAACGGGTACAAGGCGGTGTTCACCAACTCCTCGGGCATGCTGCCGGGGTCGAAGGTGCGGATCGCGGGTGTGCCGGTCGGCTCGGTGACCTCGGTGAAGGTCGGCGACGACGATCTCGCCCATGTCGAGTTCGACGTGGACACCAAGTACTCGGTGCTCTCCAGCACCCGCCTGGCGATCAAGTACGAGAACCTGGTCGGTGACCGGTACCTGGAGCTGAAGGAAGGCCCGGGCTCGGCCCGCGAGCTGCCCGCCGGCGCCACCATCGGCAAGGAGCAGACCACGCCCGCACTGGATCTGGACCTGCTGCTCGGCGGCTTCAAGCCGCTGCTGCGTGGGCTCGATCCCGGTCAGGTCAACGACCTGACCTCGGCGCTGCTGCAGATCTTCCAGGGCCAGGGCGGCACCCTGGTCTCGCTGCTCAACAGCGGTGGCAGCTTCGCCAAGACCCTCGCCGACCGCGATGCCCTGATCGGCAGCGTGATCGACAACCTGAACACCGTGCTGGCCACCATCGACGATCGCGACGAGCAGTTCGCCACCACGATCGACGAATTGCAGCGCCTGGTCAGCGGATTGGCCGCCGAACGCGATCCGATCGGCGCCGCGCTACCGCGGATCGCCGGTGCGACAAAGGAACTCAACGACCTGCTGACCACCGCCCGCCCCGACCTGCGCAACACGATCGAGCAGACCGGCAGGCTGGCCACCAACCTCGACAACGGCTCCGACCACCTCCAATGGGTGCTCGAGAAGCTGCCGCAGACCTACAAGCAACTCGTCCGCGTCGGCGCCTACGGTTCGTTCCTGCAGCTGTACATCTGCGGCACCAACTTCGTTGTCGACGGCCCGAACGGTCAGCCGATGGAAGTGAAGGCGCCGGGCCTGCAGGCGACCGGAAGGTGTACGCCCAATGAGTGAGAAGAAGTCGTCGGCCGTCACCATCGGCATCGTCGGCATTGTGCTGGTGGTGACGATCTCGCTCGCCACCCTGCAGTACACCAAGCTGCCGTTCATCCGCTCCGGCGCGACCTTCACCGCGTTCTTCGTCGACGCGGGCGGGCTGGTGCCGGGCGACCCGGTGCACGTGGCCGGCGTGCGTTCCGGTGAAGTCGACCAGGTCTCGCTCGACGGTCCCAAGGTGCTGGTGAAGTTCACCCTCGACGAGTCGATCGTGCTGGGCCAGAAGACATCCGCCGCGATCAAGACCAACACGGTCCTCGGTCGCAAGTCCCTGGATGTGGTGCCGACCGGACAGGGCGCGCTGCGTACCTCCGACACCATCCCGCTCGACCGGACCACCTCGCCGTACTCGCTCAACGAGGCACTCAGCGACCTCGGCGCGACCGTCCGCGATCTCGACATGGATCAGGTCGACAAGACCCTGGATGTGCTCTCGGCCGCCTTCGCCGATACACCGGGCCCGTTGCGCAACGCCCTCGACGGCGTTACCGCGCTCTCGCGCAGCATCAATACGCGCGACCAGGCGCTCACCGATCTGCTCGGCCGGGCGCAGAACGTCACCAAGGTGCTGGCCGACCGTAGTTCGCAGCTCAACGCGCTCCTGCTCGACGGCAACAACCTGCTCGGCGAACTCGACAACCGCCGTGCCGCCATCAATCAGCTGATCGTCTACGTCGACTCGGTCGCCAAGCAGCTCTCCGGGCTGGTCGCCGACAACGAGGCGCAGATGAAACCGACACTGGACCGGCTCAATTCGGTGCTCGGCCTGTTGCAGCGCAACAAGGAGAACCTGTCGGAGGCGCTGGAGGGTATCGGCCCCTACGCCTCGGCACTCGGCGAGCAGGTCGGCAACGGTCCGTGGTTCAACGCCTACGTGGTGAACGCGACGAGTACCGAGCTGCGTCCACTGGTGGACGCGCTGGTCTGGCCCGAGCACCTGCCGCAGGACCTGATCGACATCTTCACGCACCCGGCGCCGCCGAGCATCGTGCCGACCGAGGAGGATCCGCCGCGATGAGTGGTATCGCATCGAAAGTCCGTGGCGTGCCGCGTTGGACGCTCGCGGTCGCCGTGGTGGTGATCGTCGCGCTGGTCGCGGTCGGGGTCTACACCACCCTCGGCATCGGCAAGACCAAGATCACCGCCGCCTTCACCTCGACCACCGGCCTGTACGCGGGCGACGAGGTGCGGATGCTCGGAGTCAAGATCGGCAAGATCGACTCGATCGAGCCCGGCGAGGGCCGGGTACAGGTGCGGATGTCGGTCGACCGCGGCATCGACCTGCCCGCCGACGCCCGCGCCGTGCTGATCGCACCTTCGCTGGTGTCGGCCAGGTTCATCCAGCTCGCGCCCGCCTACGACGGTGGCCCGAAGATGGCCGACGGCGCACAGATCCCGATCGAGCGCACCGCGGTCCCGGTGGAGTGGGACGACATCAAAGCCGAACTCTCCAATCTCGCCACCGCTCTCGGTCCGGTCGGCGACGACCAGCAGGGCTCGTTCGGGCGTTTCGTCGACACTGCCGCGAACAACCTCGACGGCAACGGACAGAAGTTCCGTGAGACCCTGCACGAACTGTCGGCGACGCTGAATACCTTGTCCGACGGGCGAACCGACCTGTTCGGCACCATCCGCAACCTGCAGAAGTTCGTCGAGGTGCTCTCGGCGAGCAACGAGCAGATCGTGCAGTTCGGCGGCCGCCTGGCCTCGGTGGCCTCGGTACTCGCGGGTGCGTCGGAGGAGCTGGGTGCGGGACTGGACAGTCTGGATGTGGCGCTCGCCGATGTGAAGCGCTTCCTCGAAGGCAGTGGCGCCGAGCTCACCGACGGTGTCGAGCGACTCGCCGATGTCACGCAGACGCTGGTCGACAAGCGGCCGGAGATCGAACGGCTGCTGCATTCCGCGCCGACCGCGCTGGTGAACTTCTACCAGATCTACAAGCCGGCTCAGGGCTCGCTCAGCGGCTCTGTGTCACTGAACAATACGTCCAGCCCGCTGACCTTCCTCTGCGGTTCCATCCGCGCGCTCGAGCACAACGACTCGGACCGGTCGGCGGATCTGTGCGCGGAATTCATCGCTCCGGTGATCAGTTCGCTGGCGATGAACTACGTGCCGATCATGCTCAACCCGGTCGGCGGCACGCAGGCCCTGCCCGGCCAGTTGACGTACAGCCCGCCGAGTTTGGCCGCGGAGGTGCCGTCCGCGCCTGCGTCCCCGGCGACGGCTCCGATCACCGTGCCGAACGGTCTCGCCGGACTCGCGGTTCCAGGAGGACAACGATGACGCCCCAACGCATGCTCGCCGGGTTGGCGGTGGGCGTCGCCGTGACGCTCGGCGCGACCGGCTGTCAGTGGGACGGGCTGAACTCGCTACCCATGCCCGGCTCCGAGGGCTCCGGCCCCGGTTCGTACACGGTGCGGATCCAGATGCCCAATGTCACCACGCTGACCCGGAATTCGCCGGTGCGCGTGGACGACGTCGAGGTCGGCAATGTCACCGGGATCGACGTCGAGGGCTGGCACGCGCTGGTCACGGTGTCGCTGAATCCCGAGGTGAAACTGCCCGCCAACGCGATCGCCAAGATCGGGCAGACCAGCCTGCTCGGCAGCAATCACGTCGAACTGTCTGCCCCCACCAATACGCCCGCCGTGGGGCAACTGCGAAACAACGACGTGATCCCACTCGAGCGGGCAGGCGCCTACCCGACCACCGAGCAGGTGCTGTCTTCGCTGTCGGTCGTGCTCAACGGCGGCGGCATCGCCCAGCTCGAGACCATCACCAGGGAGATGAACGCGGCGCTCAACGGTCGCGAGGCCGAGATCGCCGACCTGCTGCCGCAGCTCAACGAGCTGACCACCGGCCTGGACAGGCAGACCGGCAACATCATCGCCGCGATGGAGGGCCTCGACCGGCTGGCGGGCAACTTCGCCGACCAGAAGGACGTGCTGGCCCGCGCGATCGACGATATCCACCCGGCACTGACCGCGCTCGCCGACCGCACCGCCAACATCACCAGGGCGGTCACCGCGCTGGGTGAGCTCAGCGATGTCACCGAGCGGATCATCCAGACCAGCGGTGACGATCTGAAGGCCAACCTGGCCAGTCTCGGCCCGGTGCTGGAGACCCTGGCGAACACCGGCACCAACCTCGTCGACGCGATGGGCATCATTCCCTCCTTCCCGTTCCCGATCAAGAACATCGGCAACGCGATCAAGGGTGACTACCTCAATCTCTACATCACCTTCGACCTGACCGGTAAGCGCTTGGACAGCAACTGGCTCACCGGTACTCCGCTCGGCGGCCGCTTCGGTGGGGTCGAGGGCGTGCTCGGTAGTTTCGCGCCTACGACGGCGACCGACGCGGGCGATCCGACGAAGCTCCCGCAGGCACCCGCACCCAGTGCGGCGCCGACGCCGACCCTGCCCGGACTGCCGTCCATTCCCGGCCTGCCCTCCATCCCCGGAATCACCGTGCCGCTGCCCGGCCAGGAAGGGGCGGGACGATGAAACTCACCAGGTTCGTCCACGTTCAGCTCGTGATCTTCGCGGTACTCACCGTGGTCGGTCTCGTCGTGATGGGCGGGACATACATCCAGCTACCCGCGATGTTCGGGATCGGCCGCTACGGGGTGACGGTCCAGCTCGCCGCCACCGGCGGGCTGTATCCCACCGCCAATGTCTCCTACCGCGGCACCAATATCGGCAAGGTCGAGGCGGTGCGGCTCACCACGGCGGGGGTCGAGGCGGACCTGTCGATCGACAGCGATTACAAGGTGCCGTCGGACTCGATCGCCTGGGTGCGCAGTGTTTCGGCGATCGGCGAGCAGTACGTCGACCTGGTGCCGGAGGCGAATTCCACCTCGGGCGACCTGCGCGACGGTTCGGTGATCCCGGTGCAGCGCACCAAGCTGCCTCAGGACGTGGGCTCGCTGCTCGACCAGACCGACAAGCTGCTCTCGACCGTCGCCGATACCCGGCTGCGCCAGGTGATCGACGAGGCGTTCCTGGCGTTCAACGGCGCGGGCCCCGACCTGCAGCGGTTCATCGACTCGGCGGCGCTGCTGGTGCAGCAGGCCGAAACCGATGTGGAACCGACGAAGAAACTGCTCGATCAGATCGGTCCGCTGCTCGACACCCAGGTCCAGTCCGATGCCAATATTCGTTCCTGGACAACAGATCTCGCGACCCTCACCGATCAGCTCCGCGAGTCCGACCCGACCTTGCGGAACCTGTTGCGCGACAGCCCGTCCGCGATGCAAAAGGTGACCGAGCAGTTCCAGAGTCTGCGTCCGACGCTGCCGCTGCTGGCGGGCAATCTGGTGAGCCTCGGCCAGGTGGGGGTGACCTATCACGCTGGTCTCGAACAACTTCTGGTCGTCTTCCCGCCGTTGATCGCGGCATTGCGGACGGTCCTGCGCGGACCCACCAAGTATGGCGCGATGGTCGACTTCATGACCGTGGTCCACGACCCGCCCGCCTGCACCACCGGCTTCCTGCCCGCCGACCAGTGGCGTGAGCCGAGTGATTTCAGCCCGATCGACACTCCGGAAGGGCTGTACTGCAAGGTAGCTCAGGATTCTCCGATCGAAGTGCGCGGTATTCGCAACAGTCCGTGCATGGAGTATCCCGGCGTCCGGGCGCCCACTCCCGAACTGTGCCGGACGGGGTACGTGCCGCAGGGCACGAACCCGCCGTTCGGCGCGCCGCAGCCGGTAGCCCCGGCCTCGGCCCCCACCGGCGCGTCCACCGGCGGAGTCACCCCCGCCGCCGCGCGCCCCTATGATCCGTCCACGGGCAGCTATCTTGGCCCGGACGGACGCATGTACCGCCAAGGTGATATCGCCTCCGATGGCTCGGGCACTGTCCCGGCCAGCTGGCAGGCGATGTTGGAGGAGCAGCAGAGATGAGTGAGAGCAACACAGGCCGTCCGCGTCGCCGGGCAGCCCGGTCGGCGGGCCCGCCGGTAGAGGATGTGCAGGTCGTCGACGTGACAGTCGACGCGGGTGCGGTCGAATCGGCCGAGGTGGCCGGTGCCGAGGCGGCTCCCGGCAAGGACGCCACGGTGGTCGTGGCTCCCGTCGTGCTGACGAAGCCCGAGGTGGTCGCCGACCAGGTCGACGAGGAGTCGGCCGAGCTTGACGAAGAAGATGTGAAGCTGGCCCGGCTCGGGCAGATCATCGGGCTCGCCGCCGCCGCGGTGCTGGTGTTGGCGCTGGTCGTCGGTGCCACGTTCACTGCGCTCGCGGCACGGTCGGGCAATCAGGACGAGGATCTGCGCGCGCAATACACCCAGACCGCCCGCCAGGCGGTCATCAACCTGACCACCATCCGCGCCGACTCCGCCAAGGAGGACATCGACCGGATTCTGGCGGTGGCCTCGGGCGAGTTCAAGAACGAGTTCGACGGTCGCGTCGACCCGTTCATGGATGTGGTGAAGCAGGCGAAGGTGGTCTCCACCGGCGAGGTCGTCGAGTCGGGGATCGAGTCCGTCGACGAGAACTCGGCCAAGGTGCTGGTGGCCGCGAAGCAGATGGTGAGCAACACCGGGTCGGCCGAACCGCAGTCGCGCCAGTATCGATTCCGGATCACCGTGTCGAAGGGCGATTCCGGGATGACCGTGTCGAAAGTGGAGTTCGTGGGATGAGCAAGCGAATCAAGATCGTCTTCGGCGCCCTCGCGGCGGCTGGTGTGATCGCGGCCGTCATCCTGGGCGTCAGCGGGTATCAGCTGTGGCAGCAGGACAAGACCGAGCAGGCGCGCACCGACGCGATGAGCACCGCGAGCCGGACGGTGAGCGCGATGTTCACCTATGAGCCCGCCACCGTCGACACCGAGTTGCCGAGGGCGGCCGACAATCTCACCGAGTCGTTCCGGGCCGACTACCTGAAGCTGATCGAGCAGGCCATCGCGCCGGGCGCCAAGGAGAAGCAGCTCACCGTCAAGGCCACCACCCAGGCCGAGGGCGTGGTCTCGGCGGATCCTGAACATGCCGTCGTCCTGCTGTACCTGAACCAGCTGACCACCAGCAAGGACTCACCTGAGGGCGCCACCTCGGGCAGCCGGGTGCGGGTCACCCTGGACAAGGCGGACAACCGCTGGCTGGTCGCTCAGGTCACGCCGGTCTGATCGATGCACGCCGCGACCAGCCGGCTCGGTGCTCACGCTGAGCCGGCCTGGTCGCCGCGTGGCAGCCGCACGGCGAAGGTCGCGCCACCACCCGGAGTGTCCTCGACCTGAACGGTGCCGCCGTGGGCCGCGACGAGTGCCGCCACGATCGACAGGCCGAGTCCGCTGCCGCTCGTCATGGTGGCGTTGCTGTCGCTCGTGCCACGGCGCGTACGGGAGATATCCGCACGGTAGAAGCGTTCGAAGACGTGGTTCGCGTCTTCGGTGGTGAGGCCGGGGCCGGTGTCGACGACCTCGAGGCCGACTTCGTCGGTGGCTGGGGTCAGGCGGACGGTGATCGAGGTGCCGTCGGGGGTGTGGGTGCGGGCGTTGTCGAGGAGGTTGGTGAGGACCTGGCGCAGGCGGTGTTCGTCGCCGCGGACTTCCAGGGTGCCGGTACCTTCGGCGATGTCGAGGGTGATCGGATGGTGTCGGCCCGCGGC
>NZ_JBHWZY010000101.1:0-12532 GCF_042727815.1 Nocardia sp. NPDC060220 | reverse complement strand
GGTCGGTGTCGGTCCCCTGGAAATCGGTGAACGCGACCACGGCCTGGTCGAGTGTCCTCGTTGTAGGACGCGTTCACGTTCGGGTGCACACCGAGCGCCTCGACGACAGCCTTCGCGAAGAACGGCAGGTACGTCAGGTTGACGCCCTCGCGCGCCTTGAACGAGGCCTTGGCGAGCTGACGCAGATGCGCGATCTTGGTGACGTCGGCCTCGTGGACCTGGGTCAGCTGCGCGGTGCTCTGCAGCGATTCGAGTGTCTTGGTCGCGGTGATCTGGCGGATCCGGCTGGCCTTCTGCGTGGTGCCGACGAGGGCGGCCAGCTTCGGGGCGGCGGACTGCTTGGCCGCGGGCGCGGGTGCGGCGGCAGCGGCCGGAGCCGGAGCGGCGGCGGGCGCCTTCTTGGCCTCGGCGGCGGCGAGCACGTCCTGCTTGCGGATGCGGCCGCCGACACCGGAACCGGTGAGGGTCGACAGGTCGACGTTGTTCTCGTCGGCCAGCTTGCGGACCAGCGGGGTCACGTACGGGGTGCTGCCGTTGGACGACGCCGGGGCAGGAGCGGCCGCGGCAGGCGCGGGTGCCGGAGCGGGCTTGGGAGCCGGTGCCGGAGCGGGCTTCGGCGCGGGTGCCGGGGCCGCGGCGGCGGGCGCAGGCGCGGGTGCCGGGGCAGGCTCAGCCGCCGGGGCGGGCTCAGGTGCCGGGGCGGGAGCCGGTGCGGGCGCGGCGGCCGCGGGCTGGCCGCTACCGATCACACCCAGCTGACCACCCACATCGATGACGTCGTCTTCCTGCGCCGTGATCTCGAGCAGCGTGCCCGCGACCGGCGACGGGATCTCGGTGTCGACCTTGTCGGTGGACACCTCGAGCAGCGGCTCGTCGACGGCGACGGTGTCACCCACGGTCTTGAGCCAGCGGGTCACGGTGCCTTCGGTGACCGACTCGCCCAGTTCGGGCATCTTCACGGGCGTGCCGGAAGCAGCGGACGCGGCAGGCGCGGCGGCCGGGGCGGGGGCCTCGGCGGCAGGTGCCTGCGCGGCGGGCGCGGGCGCGGGTTCGGGGGCCGGCTCAGGCGCGGCGGGTGCGGCAGCAGGCTCAGGAGCGGTGGCGGGGGTCTCGCCGGCATCGCTGATTACGCCGAGCTCACCGCCGACCTCGACGATGTCGTCTTCCTGGGCGACGATCTTGGAGAGCACGCCCGCGGTCGGCGACGGGATCTCGGTGTCGACCTTGTCGGTGGAGACTTCGAGCAGCGGTTCGTCGACCTCGACCGTGTCTCCTTCCTGCTTCAGCCACCTGGTCACCGTGCCCTCGGTGACGCTCTCACCAAGGGCTGGCATCTGGACGGAGAAGGCCATGTCCTCTGACTCCTCTGAGTGTGTACCCGGCGGACATCCGTCGCGGGTCGCGGCTTTCGTCCACCCCGCCGGTCTCGGCGGAGCACCCGGGAAACGTTGGTTCTTGTTCCGGCAACCATCCTTGCACTCGTCTGTCGCGGGTGTAGCGCAGGGCGGCGATCCGGGCGAAGCTGGCACCATGGAATGTACGGCGGTGAGCAGAATTCCGCCGGAATGTAGGAGGTCGAGCCGGATGGGTTTGCTGGATCGTTTCCGTGGTGGGCGCGGTGCGAGCAGGTCAGGCGCTCGCGAGACCGCGTCCGAAGTGAGCGCCTTGGCGGACTGGGCGCGGACGCGGCGCGGCGTCGAAGCTTTCGTCGAACCCAAAACGACTGTGACTGATGTCACAGCAGTGCTGGTGGCCGCGGACGGTGAGTGGACCCGTCGCATCGTCGGCGAGAAGGGCGCGCGGCGGTTGGCCGGCGCGTTGAAGATCCCCGTCTACGATGTGAACCGCACCGGCTACCCGCAACGCATGCGCGACTTCGATGCCCGCCGCCGCATCGAGGAGCGGCGGGCTCGCGAAGCCGAGTTGGGGGAGTGACTACTCCGCGCCGATCTCCTCGATCACAGTGATGAGCGTGCGCACCGGGACGCCGGTACCGCCCTTGCCGATGTAGCCGAACGGGCCGCCCGTGTTGTAGGCCGGACCCGCGACGTCCAGGTGGGCCCACTGCACGCCCTCGGGCACGAAGTCCTTGAGGAACAGTGCGGCCGAGAGCATTCCGCCCCAGCGGTGCGGCGCGACATTGGCCAGGTCGGCGACCTTGGAGTTGAGGTCGGCGCGCAGCTCCGCGGGAAGCGGCATCGCCCAGCCGTTCTCGCCGACCGAGCGCGAGATCGCGGCGACGCGGTCGCGGAACTCGTCGGTGCCCATCACGCCCGGGGTGCGGGTGCCGAGCGCGACCATCTGCGCACCGGTGAGGGTGGCGACGTCGATCAGGTAGTCGGGCTCGTCCTCGATCGCGCGCACGATCGCGTCGGCCAGGATGAGACGGCCCTCGGCGTCGGTGTTGATGACCTCGACGGTGGTGCCGCCGTACTGGGTGAGCACGTCGCCGGGGCGCTGCGCGGTAGCCGAGGGCATGTTCTCCGCCATCGGGACGGTCGCGGTGACGGTGACCGGCAGGCCGAGCCGCGCGGCCAGCAGCACGGTGGCGATGACCGCCGCGGCGCCCGCCATGTCGGAGGTCATGTTCTCCATGTTGGCGGCGGGCTTGATCGAGATGCCGCCGGTGTCGAAGGTGATGCCCTTACCGACGAGCGCGATCTTCTTCGGGCCGCCCGCGTAGGTGATCCGGATCAGGCGCGGCGGACGCGAGGAACCCTGGCCGACGCCGATGATGCCGCCGTAGCCTGCCGCGGCGAGCGCGTTCTCGTCGAGCACCTCGACCTCGAGGCCGGCCCCGACGGCGAGGATCCGGGCCCGCTCGGCGAACTCGGCGGGGTAGAGCGCGCTCGGCGGGGTGTTGACGAAATCGCGTGCGGTGGCGATCGCTTCGGCGACCAGCTGTGCGCGCAGTAGCTCGAGCGTGCCGAATTCCGGTCCGGGTACCAGCAATTCCAGGCGCACCACCGGGCGCTCGTCCGGCTTGGGCGCGCTCTTGGACTTGAACGACGAGAAGGTGTACGTGCCGAGGTAGAACCCTTCGGCCGCCGCGCCGAGATCGATGCCGGACAGGGTGGTGGCGACGAGTTCGGTGCCGCTGAGCGCGCGCCCGGCCACACCGGCGCTGCGGCGTACCTGTTCGGCGTCGACCTTGTCGGCCGCGCCGAGTCCGACGGCGAGCACACTGGTGACGTCGGCCAGCGCGGCGGGCGCGGGCACCCGGGTGAGTTCCTCGGGCTTGCCCTTGGCGCCGACCGAGCCGAGAGCGTCCAGCAGTTCCGCGCGAACCTCGGCGGTGAGCACGTCGCCGAACAGGTCGGCGGGCACGATGGCCGGTCCGTTCTCCGAGGACGTCAACCCGATCACCAGCACGTCGGTGTCCGCGGCGATGGTTTCGGTGCGCGCCAATTCCGGTCCGAGTGAACGATCTGCAACAGCTGTCATTGCCCCAGGTTATTCGGTCGCTATCGGTGCTCGCATCACGAGTCCGGGTGGACGGGTGTGCGGCGCTTCGGCCCGGCTGTCCCGGAAATACTGGGAATTACTGGACAATACTGGTAGCTGTGGATACGCTCCGACTCGTGATGGACTCGGCCGAGGAGCTGGAGGTGCGCATCTCCGGTTTGCGGGCCGAGGTGCGACGGGCGGCCGCCGGTGGGGATCGGGCCGGGGCGCGGCAATTGCGCGCCGAACTGCGCCGGGCCGAGTTGGCCTGGGACGCGGCGGTTCTCGGTTCGATGCCGGAAGAGGCGTCGGAGGCGCCGGGGGTGCCGGTGCGAGAACATGTGCATCGCGCGTTGACCTTGCTGTCGGTGCCGTCGTCGCCGAAATTGGTGCTCGCCACCCACGACGCGTTCTTCTCCGGCGAGCTGCTGCCCGCCCGGCTGACGAGCCTGCGCCGTGACGAGGAGCGGTCCTTCCGGTCGGCGCCGTACGCCCGCCCGTACTACCTGTGCGCGGCCCTCACCACCGATCTGCTGGCCCCCGCGCGCGGTCTGATGGCGGTGAGTTCGTGGCCACTGGAACGGCGGATGGTCGGCCCGTTGAGTCCCCGGGTCGGGCTGCTGGTGTCGGCTATTCGCTTGGCCGAACATCTTTCGGCGCAGCCTGCGGGGGAAACGTCGGGTTTGCGCGTACTGTGGCGGCTCGCCGTGTCGATTCCTGGCATCTCCACCGCCCCGGATTCGCTCGACCCGGCGAAGGTGATCGAGGCCGCGCGGCGTGAGCTCGCGGTGCACGAGGACGAGGACGCGAGGCAGCGCAATTCGGCCGCGTGTCGGGCGGCGGATCAGCTGGCGGATCCGGCCGCACAACTATTCGGTGTTCGGCTCGGCGTAGCCGATCGGCGACGAATCGAGGTGAAATGAGCACTCTCGCAGCACAGTTGGACGAGTTGCGCGGCGAAGCCCCCGCGACCAGGCACAATGCCCGCACCATCGCCGCGCTGACGGCCAATCCCGGATGTGCCCGCCGCGCCCTGCTCGACGCGGCCGCGGTGGACAAGACTGTGATCGCCCAATCGCTGGGGTTCCCGCCACAATTCGGTCAGTCCCAGTTCGCCATTACGCGCGGCAACGCTTTCGAGGCGATGGTGAAGGCGAACGGTTGCGCGGAACTGCTCGCCCTGTTGCGTGACAAACTCGGACTCACGATTCCCGAAGTCGCCTACCACGACCTGAATTCGGTGGGGGAGAACACCGGCAACGCGGTGCGGTATCAACGCACCAGGCAATTGCTGAAGAGCGCGATCGCGGCGGGCGACGGCACCCTGTTCGACCACCCCATGCTGCGGCTCGATATCGCCGGTGCGACGGCCTATCTGGAACCCGATGTGGTGGCCGTGCAGTTGGACGGCAAGTTCCATGTGGTGGAGGTCAAGGCCTTCCCGGTGATCGACGGGCAGGCGGATCCGGCGCAGGTGGCGGCCGCCGCGCGGCAGTCCGCGGTGTACGTGATCGCCTTGCGTGAGCTGATGGCCGAGATCGGTGAGTCACCGGAGATCGTGTCGCACAATGTGATTCTGGTCTGCGCGAAGGACTTCTCGAATCGGCCGACCGCCGAACTCGTCGATCTGCGCAAGCAACTCGCCACGGTCTCGCGCCAATTGACCAGGCTCACCGCGATTCCCGACCTGCTCGACCTGCTGCCACCCGAGGCCACCTTCGCGCCGGGGGAGAACCTCGAGAAGACGATCGCCGCCATCCCGGCCCGCTACGCGCCCGAGTGTATGTCGAGCTGCGAGCTCGCGTTCGCCTGCCGCGACGAGGCCCGCACCTGCGGTTCGGTGGACGCGCTGGGCCGCGGGGTGTGCGATGTGGTCGGTGGCATCGAGAACATCCACACGGTCCTGGGCCTGGCCGACGGGACGCTGGAACCCGGCCCCGAGCACGCCGACATCACGGCCATGCTGCGGACCGCCCATCGGCTGCGGTGGGAGATCGCCGGATGAGCGTCCTGGCGGCCCTGGCCAAGGCCGAGGCCGTGCGGGCCGGTCGCGCGCAGGCGACCGCGGCGGTGCGCCACATTCACCTCGCCGAACGGCCGCTGGTCGCGGTGCCGTTGCGGTTGGCGGGGGAGGCGGCGGCGCCGGTGGCGATCATGATCGGCACCTCGGCCGGCGACCAGAACGTGCTGACGGTGCCGCAGCCGCGCGACCGCGTGCTGCGGTTGCGGTTCATCGAGCAACTGGCTGATGTTGTGCTGCCCTATCTTTCGACGTTTCTCGTCGAAACCGAGGAGCTCACCAGCAAGGCAGGTGAGACCTACACGCGGTGTCTCGACGCGCCCCAGATGTGGACACCGAACCCCGGCGGCGTGAATTTCCTGAAGCTGCTGGGGCGTTCGGTGCGATTTCACCGGATCGACGGGGACAACCCGGTGCCGGAGTCGATTCCGCTGCTCGGGCGCTGGCTCACCTGGTTCGGTGATCGTGCCGAACATCCCGGTTCGGCGGTGCTGCCCGCGATGACGACGGCGCTGTCGTCGCATTGGGCGTCGGGCCAATCCAGCCTCGAAGACGGCAATCTCGCGGCCCTGCTCGGCTGGATCGATCCGCCGCCCGGGTCGACCGGCGCGGAAGCCGCTGCCCTGGCCGAGGACCCGCTGCTGTCGCCGCCCGCGGGTCCGGCCACCGATCCCGGATTCGACAACGAGGAACTCGCGCCGCTGATCGCCGCCTACAACGCCGCACTCGACGACTCCGCCAGATCTGTCGCGGCCGAACGGCTCGAGCGCTCGCTGCGTGGCCAGCTCGAACCCACCTGGCAGCTGATGTGGCGTTCGATCGAGCTGCTGAGCGCACTGCCCGAAGGTGCCAGCGTCGAGAACCGGTGGACCGATGATCGCGGTGCGTTCTCCCGCTTCGCCGCCGATGTCGCGGAGGGTATTCCGCAGGCCCGCCGCGATTCCGCCGTTCCCGCGGTGCGCAGACTGCTGGAGCGGGAACGGGCGCTGGAAGCCCTGCAGGGGCAGTGCGCTTTCGATGATCCGCTGCGCATGCTCGAGCACCGTGTCAGCGGAGCGGCTTTCCGCGGCACCGTCACCCACAGTGAGCCGGAGCGCCTCGATCGTTCGGGGTCGCGTCCGAAACTGCGCCCGCACATCCACATTCGCACCACCGACCCCTTCATCGCCGTGGCCGGGGAGGAACTGACCTGTGTCGAGCGGCCGAAACAGTCGGGGCTCGTCGTCGAGATCGACGGTGACACGATCGTTCTCGAACTGTCCGGCGGAATGGGGCGCAAACTCGTCGCCGACCAGGGCAGCGTTCCGGAGGAAGGCGATGACCTCGGTTTCGCCCGCTTCAAACCGGCACCGTTCAACGGGATGCTGAACCTGCCCGCGCGCGAGGAGACGCCGTGGACCCACGGGGGCCCGCCGCCGGAATGGACCCCGCCGACCGACGAGGAAGGGGACGAACTCCAGTGACCACACCGGACGAGGCCGTCGCCGGAATTCTCACCGACCTGCGCGACGAGAGCCATCGCGCGATCGTCGTCGACTCCCCACCGGGGGCGGGCAAGTCGACGCTGGTCGTGCGCGCGGCTCGCCAGCTCGCCGAGGACGGCGACCAGCGGATGATCGTCGCCCAGACCAACGAGCAGGTCGACGACCTCATCGACCGGTTGGCCGCCGCCGATCCCGCGCTGCGGATCGGGCGGCTGTCCAGCGCGGCCTACGTCGTGAGCGATCGGGTGGATCGGCACGGCAATGTCCGGGTCGCCAAGCAACCCGGCGACCTCGCCGACCGCACCATCGTCATCGGCACCGCGGCCAAGTGGGCCACCATCACCGAGGGCAGCTGGTCGCACGCGATCATCGACGAGGCGTACCAGATGCGCTCGGACATGTTGTTGCGCATCGCGAATCGGTTCGATCGCGGGCTGTTCGTCGGCGACCCGGGACAGCTCGACCCGTTCGCGACCGTCGAAACCGCGCGCTGGGCCGGTCTCACCTGGGATCCGACGATGAGCGCGGTCAGCGTGATGCTGGCCAACAACGATCACATTCCCACCCACCGGCTGCCGGTGTCCTGGCGGCTGCCCGCCACCGCCGCACCGGTGGTGTCGAAGGCGTTCTACCCCTTCACCGAATTCCAGTCCGGCACCGGACTCGGGGACCGGCGCATGGACTTCACGACCCGCGGTCTGGGTGGGCCGGTCGACGCGGTGCTGGAGGAGGCGGCCGAGTCCGGATGGGGCTGGTACGAATTGCCTGCCCGGCACACCCTGCGCACCGACCGTGACGCCGTCGCCGCGATCGCGGCGATCGCGGCCCGGCTGATCGAACGCGGCGCTACCGCCCACTCCGAATCCGGCAGCCGCCCGGTGACCACCGAGCGGGTCGCGATCGGCACCGCGCACCGCGACCAGGCCGACGCCATCCGCACCGCCCTGCGCGGTACCTGTGCCGAACCCGTCACTGTCGATACCGCCAACCGGCTCCAGGGTCGCGAATACGACGTCACCCTGGTGCTGCACCCGCTCTCGGGCCGCCGCGACGCCAGCGCCTTCCACCTGGAGGCGGGCCGGCTGTGTGTGCTGGCCTCCCGGCACCGCCACGCCTGCATTCTCGTGGGCCGCGCGGGCATCCCCGAACTTCTCGACGCCCACCCCTCCGCGGACCCGGTCCACCTCGGGGTGCCGGTGAAGTTCCCCGACGGCTGGGAGGCGAATCAAGCGGTGCTGAGTCATCTGTCGAGCCATCGGGTGCGAGCGGCGGCGCTGTAAACCGCACCTGGCGTTCAGATGCTGTGAGTTAGCCTGATACACCGTGTTTTTCGACAATTCGCGACTTCGCGCAGACGGTCGGGCCGTCGGTTAGTCTCACGGCGAGACACGCGTGGTGGGTGGCCCATTGGCGGCACCGGTACGCAGCGGGGCGCCCGGGCGTTCCGGGGAGCGGAAAGATTTCAGATTTGAAGATCAGGCGTACCGGTGTTCGTGGCCGGGTCAGTGTGCGTATCCGGTTGTTGTCGATGGTGCTCATCTCCAGTGTCATGCTGTTGGTGGTCGGTGGTGGCGGAGCTGTCTATCTGGTGAATTCGGCCAGGGATTCCACCGACTGGGCCGAATTGGCGAGCAGTACCACCGGGCCCGCGATTCTCATGGTGTCGGCATTCCAGGAAGAGCGCAGGCTGTCGCTGCTGCGGCTGGCCGGTGACGTGTCGTCGGCGCCCGCGCTGGCCACCGCCAAACAGCGTTCCGACGAGGCGCTCGCGGCGGTGATCGCGAAAGGCGACGCGGCTCGCGCGCTGAATCCCGAGGGTTCGCGCGAGGACATCGAGGGATACAACAAGCTGTTCTCCATGGTGCCGACCGTGCGCACCGGCGTGGAATTCCTGCGGATTTCCCCCGATGAGGTTTTCGGGTTCTACACCGGGGTGATCGGCACGATCATCGCCGCGTCGATGCTGGCGGCCCGGGTCGCGCCCGAGGCGAAGGTCGGCATCGAATTGGGCTACGCCGTAGAACAATTGCGTGCGGCCGAAGCGCTGTCACAAGCCGACTCGCTCGGTTCCGTCGCAGTGACCACCGGCGAGATGAGCGCTGCCCAGCTGGTCGACTTCGGCCGTCGGATCGGCGAATTCCGCGGCGAGGCAGCCTATTCCGCGACGGTACTGAAAGGCCGCCGCCTGGCGCAGCTCTCGGAGATCACCGCAGGCCCGCAGTGGCAGCAGGTCATCGCGATGCAGGACGCCATCCTGTTGCGCGGACCGATATCCGTCCGCGACGGGGAGGCCGGGCTCCCGATCGGTCTGGCCGACTGGCAGGACGCGTCGAAACACGTGGGCCTGGCCTTGCAGAAACTGTGGGAAGACCAAAGCGGGGACGCCCACGTCATCGCCAGAGAGCAGGGCGAACGCGACACCGGCAGCGCGCTGCTCGGCGGTGCGCTGATCGCGCTCGCCGCGGTGGCGGCCTTCCTCGTCGCGCTGGTGATGGCGAATCGGTTCATCGCGCGGATGCACCGATTGCGCCACGACACCCTCGAACTCGCCGACGAGCGGCTGCCGGAGGTGATGCGCCGGGTCGCGACGGGGGAGACCGTCGAGACCGCGGCGGAGGGTTCGAGCCTGGACTTCGGTACCGACGAGCTCGGCCAGGTGGCCGCGGCGTTCAACCGCGCCCACGTGGCCGCGATGTCGGCCGCCGTCGCCGAGGCGCAGACGAAGGCGGGGATCAGCACGGTCTTCCTCGACATCGCGCACCGCAGCCAGGTGGTGGTGCACCGCCAGCTCGCACTGCTCGACCGTGCCGAGCGCGACGAGAGCAACGCCGATCAGCTCGATCTGCTGTTCCAGCTCGACCATCTGGCCACCCGTGCCCGGCGTAACGCCGAAAACCTCATCATCCTCGGCGGCGAACAGCCGGGCCGTCGGTGGCGCAAACCGGTCCCGCTGTTCGAGCTGGTGCGCGGCGCGATCGCGGAAAGCCTGGACTACACCAGGATCGCGGCCAAGCAGATGCCGGATGTGCGTGTCTCGGGGCACGCCGTCGCGGACGTGATCCACCTGCTCGCCGAGCTGATGGACAACGCGACCGCCTTCTCCCCACCCGAGACCCAGGTGGCGGTGTCGGGGATCGTGGTCGGTCGTGGGGTCGCGGTGGAGATCGTCGACCAGGGTCTGGGCATGTCGGAAAGCGATGTGGCCGAACGTAACGCGATGCTGGCCGACCCGCCCGCGTTCAGCGTGGGCATGCTGGCCGGAACCTCGCGGCTCGGACTGTTCGTCGTGGCCACGCTGGCGGGCAGGCACGGCATCTCGGTGCGGCTGTCGGAATCGGTCTACGGCGGCGTGCGGGTCGTGGTGCTGATCCCGTCGGCGCTGGCCGAGGCGTCCGATCCCGAGTCGGCGATCTCCGGCCAGTTCCCCGCTGTCTCGCCGCGACCATGAGCGACGAGCGCGAACACTGGTACGAGGACGAGGCTGGTCCGTTGGTGCGCCTCTACGCCGTCACCGGCGGGCGCGCCAAGGCACAGCGCCCCGACCTCGAGCTCACCACCCTGCTCGTCGACGCGCGCTCGGGCGCCCGCTCACGTCTGCTCGCTCCCGAATACGACGCGATCGTCGAGTTGTGCCGCACGCCACTGTCGGTCGCGGAGGTCTCCGCCCACCTGCACCTGCCCCTGACCTCGACGAAGCTGCTCATCGGCGACCTGATCGACGAGGGCAGGCTCCATGCCAGGGCGCCACGAAACCAGATGAGCACCGCCCCGGACCTGGACGTCCTACGGGCGGTGCTCGCCGGGATCAAACGGTCCTAGGCCGGCTCGTCAGGCTTTCGCCACCGATACCGGCCGCGTCGACAGTGTCGCGAGTTCGGAATCGAGATCGGCGGGCTCGGCCGGTCGGCGCGGAATGGTCATCGCTGTTCCGGCCGCCACGAGCGCGACAGCGGCGCCGATCAGCAGGCCGACATGGAACCCCGCCTCCGACGGCACGGCGTGCCCGGCGAAGTCGGTTGTCATATTGGCCAGCACCACACCGACAACGGCGGCCGACACCGACGTACCGAGCGAGCGCATCAGCGTATTGATGCTGTTGGCGGAGGCGGTTTCCGACAGCGGCACCGCGCCCATGATCAGGGCGGGCATGGCGCCGTAGGCAAGGCCGACACCGATATTGGTGATGCAGACCATCGTCATCAGACCCCAGGTCGAACCCATCAGCACGGCCGAGGAGCCATAGCCGACCGCGATGATCAGCGCCCCGACCGCGAGGGTGACCTTGGGTCCGCGTGCGGCCGACAGTTTCGCGCCCGCCGGTGACAACAACATCATCATCAAGCCACCCGGCGCCATCCACAGACCCATGCCGAGCATGGTTTGTCCCATGCCGTGACCGGTGGCCGCGGGCAACTGCATCAACTGCGGCACGATCAGTGCCTGGCCGTACATGGCGAAGCCGACCAGGACGGAGGCGGCGTTGGTCAGCAGCACCTGCGGCCGGGCCGTGGTGCGCAGATCGACGAGCGGGTCGGAAGTCCGCAATTCCCACCATCCCCACGCGGCCAGGGTCACCGCCGAGGCGGCGAACAGCCCGAGCGTGGTGGCACTGGTCCAGCCCCACCCGGCACCCTTCGACACCGGCAGGAGCAGGAATACCAGTCCCGCGCCGAGCCCCGCCGCGCCGACGAAATCGAACCGCCCACCCGCGTCACCGCGCTTGGCCTCGGCCGGAACGAGGGTTGCGATGAGCACCACGATCAGGACGCTCAGCGCGGCCGCGGCCCAGAACAGGACCCGCCAGCTCGCATACTGCGCGACCGCGGCCGACACCGGCAGACCCAACGCGCCACCGACCCCGAGCGACGCGCTCATGAGCGCGATCGAGGAACCCAGCCGCTCCGCGGGAAGCACATCGCGCATCAGGCTGATTCCCAACGGAATCAAACCGACCCCCATGCCCTGGATCCCGCGTCCGATCAGCATGGGTACCAGCGAGGAGGACATGGCGGCGATCGCGGCGCCCACGATCAGAAATCCACCGGAGACCAGCAGCATGCGGTGTTTTCCGTAGAGGTCACCGAGCTTGCCTGCGACCGGGGTGAACACCGCGCCGACGAGCAGCGTCACCGTGATCACCCAGGAGGCGTTGGCGGCGCTGGTATGGAGCAGTTGCGGGAGTTGGCCGATGATCGGCACCACCGCCGTCTGCGTAATCGCGGCGACGGTGCCGCCGAAGGCGAGGACGCCGACGACCGCCCCGGGTCGCGTCGTCTTTTCCGAGATCCCCACGTACCGCTCCTATCGACAAACACGCAATTTATGTACACAGCACAAGATATGCATACTGCATCAGATGTGTATAGTACACATTATTGAGCGCGCGAAGTCGATCGAGAAGTCGTGAGGTAGGTCGCAGTTCCGCTAGTGATCCGCGGGCAGGGCCGTGATCGGCCGTGGCCAGTACTCCCCTGACCGGCGTTCGATATCGGTGTTGAATCGTCGCAGGTAGCCGACGAAGGCGGCGATATCCTCGGCCGGCCAGTCCTCGAGGATCGAATCCAGAGCGTCGACGATCAGGGCT
>NZ_JBHWZY010000100.1:0-12589 GCF_042727815.1 Nocardia sp. NPDC060220 | reverse complement strand
CTGGCCAGCATCGCCGCGCACCGCACCACCCTCTCGCACGGCCGCATGCTCGCGGTGCAGCGCGAGATGGCCTGGGCGATCGTGCGCGCCGAGCTGCCGCCGACCCCCGCCGCGGCCGAGCCCGACAAGCAGCCCCGTGGCCTGCCGGTCACCTCGAAACGTGAACAGCTGCTCACCGAGGCGATCCGGATCTTCGGCCGCAACGGGTATCACGAATCCGGCATCGAGGAGATCGGCGCCGCCGTCGGCATCAACGCCTCCAGCGTGTACCGCCACTTCGACAGCAAGGCCGACCTGCTCGCGGCCGCCTTTCATCGCACCGCCGACCGGCTCGCGGTCGCGATCGGCGAGGCGCTGGCCGAGAGCGAGAACCGGGCCGACGCCGCCCGCCGCATCGCCGACCAGCACGCGCGCCTCACCTTCGCGACGCCCGAGATCGCGCCCGTCTACTACGCGGAGTTCAGCAACCTCCCGCAGGCCGAACAGCACCGCCTGCGCGCCATCCAGCGGCAGAACATCCTGGAATGGGCCAACCTGCTCGACGGCGACCCGATCGAAGCCCGCTTCCGGGTGCACGCCGCGGTCGGCCAGATCATCGATGTCGGCCGGCTGTTGCGCTTCGACTCGCGCCCCGAACAGCTCGCCCGCCTCGCCGCGCTGACCGGCGCGGTGCTGCTCGGCAGCGGCTCGGCGGACGGGAACTAGCCGCTCAGCCGCGGCCGTGGCGTAAACGGAACAGGGCTTTCGCCGTCTGCAAGTGCCCTGGTCGGCGGTCGAAGGTCGACAGCCGGATCGGGGCCCGGTAGCGCCTGCGCGCGATCGACATCGTGCGGCTGTATTCGTACAGCCCGTGCTGACCGTGGCTGTGTCCCTGGCCGTATTCGCCGACACCGCCGAAGGGCAGGGCCGGGATGCCGGTGAACGCGGTCGACGAATTCACCGTCACCACACCCACTTTCAGCTGTTCGGCGATGAGCTCCGCACTGGGGATGTCGAGGGTGAAGATGGTGACGGCGATGCCGTTGCCCGCCGCGTTCACCCGGGTGACCGCATCGGCCAGGTCGGCGACCCGGTTCACCACGAGCACCGGGCCGATCCCTTCGCCGGTGATCGCGATGCTCTCCTCCGGCACCTCGGCCAGCACGATCGGCTCCACGTACGGGTCGCGGAACGAATCGAGCCCGCCGAGCACCGCGTGCCCGCCGTGGGCGAGCGCGTCACGGACCTGTCTGCGCACCACGTCGACCTGGGTGGCATTGATCATCGGCCCGTAGGAGGCGCGGTTGTCGGCACCGGGACGCAGCTTCGCCGCTCGCTCGGCCACCCTGGCCAGGAAGTCGTCGAACACCGAATCGGCGACGTAACAGCGCTGGATGCCCGAGGAGTTCTGCCCGGCATTGGCCATCGCCCCGAACACCGCCGCCTCCGCGGCCGCGTCGAGCACCGCGTCGACGTGCACGATCATGCTGCCCTTGCCGTTGTTCTCCACCACCACCGGCGTCAGCGTCTGGGCGCACAGCGCGATCACCTCGCGTCCGCGCGCTTCGGGCCCGGCGTAGGCGATCTTGTCCACCTCGGCCTTGCACAGGGCGGTAGCGGTCCGCGAATTTCCGGTAACCGCTTGCAGCACGGGCTGTTCGGGCGATACCGCGGCCCAGCTGTCGGCCAGCCAGGTGCCGACACCGGTACTGAGTTCGTGCGGATTGAACACCACCGTGTTGCCCGCGGCCATGGCATAGGCGATCGAACCCATCGGCGTGAAGACCGGGTTGTTCCACGCGCCGAGTACGCCGATCACGCCCAGCGGGAGGTAGCCGACGGAGGCGTGCTGATTGCGGGTGAACCAGCCGGTGGACAGGCGCTTTCGGCCCAGCGTGCGCTCGGCGTTGCGGGCGGCCCAGTCCAGATTCTCCACCGCCAGCATCACTTCGAGAGTGGCGTCGGCCTCCGGCTTGCCGGTCTCGCTGCGCAGCAGCTCCACCAACTCGCCTGCGTTCCTGGCGATCTCGCGACGCCAGTCGAGGAGCAGGTGCTTGCGCTCGCTGAACGCGAGTTCCCCCCACCAGTTCTGAGTGGCGCGCGCGGTGCGCACAGCACGGGTGACCTCGGCCGTGCCCTGCACGGGATACTGCGCGAGCTGTTCACCGGTGCGCGGATCGAAAGCCGTGAGCACATCGGATCGACCGGCGGGCGCGGCGGCGGTAGGAGCCGACTCGACCATGGTCACCTCCCCAAGATCGAACACGCCCGCGCGCGGGCCGGTGAGACGAGTGTTTCCCCGCTGTCAGCGTATGGGCGCGCGGCCCGGCCGACAAGGTTCGCGCACTGCCCTTGCACTGCCCAGGTGAGCAACACCACAGCGCGTCGCAGGCAGCGCCCGGCAAACCGGGCGCATCAACGCAGACCGGGCCGGGAAAACCGCCGGACCGGTAACATCGCGCCGAACGGTATGGATCACTTACCGGGAAGAATTTATTCCGCGTGCGCTCGTCTCTTCCAGGGCCGTGCGCACCGGCCGATGGTGGAGAGTTGATGCCGAGTTCGATCTCAGTGGATTCGCCCGCAGGTGGCGTCGCGTCGAGCGACAGTGAACCCGCGGTGCTGGTGTCCGACGTGCGCAAGTCGTTCGGCGATGTGCACGCTTTGCAGGGCATCAGTTTCCAGGCCGACAAGGCCAGTGTGCTGGGTATTCTCGGCCCCAACGGCGCGGGCAAGACCACGATGGTCAAGGTGCTGTCGACCCTGCTCCGTCCCGACTCCGGCACCGCCGTCGTCGCGGGGCACGACGTGCTCACCGATGCCGCGGGCGTGCGCCGCTCGATCATGATGACCGGCCAGTACGCCGCGCTCGACGAGAATCTGACCGGCCGGGAGAACCTCGAGCTGTTCGGTCGCCTGATGGGCCTGACCAAGTCGGCCGCTCGCAAGCGCGCCGAAGTGCTGCTCGAGGAATTCGACTTGGTGAGCGCGGGCAAGCGGGCCGTGCGCAACTACTCCGGCGGCATGCGCCGTCGCGTCGACATCGCCTGCGGGCTGGTGGTGCGGCCCGAGGTGGTGTTCCTCGACGAGCCGACCACCGGCCTCGACCCGCGCAGCCGCCAGGGCGTGTGGGATCTGGTGACCGCGCTCAAGAACCAGGGCATCACGGTGCTGCTGACCACGCAGTACCTCGAAGAGGCCGACGTGCTCAGCGACAACATCATCGTCATCGACAAGGGCACCGTCATCGCCGAGGGCACCGCCGACGAGCTCAAAGCCAAGACCGGCGGCAGCTTCTGCGAGATCGTGCCGCTCGACCCGAGCCGCGTCCCGCAGACCGTCAAGGCCCTCGGCGACCTGGTACCGGCCGCCGTCGCCGCCGAGACCGACGGTGCCGACAAGGTGTCCATCCCGGCCCCCGACGGCGCCGCCACCCTCGCCGAGGCACTGCGCAGGCTCGACGCCGCGGGCATCGACCTGGCCGACATCGCGCTGCGCAGGCCCTCGCTCGACGACGTGTTCCTGTCGATCACCGGCCACTCGGGCGGCCACTAGTGAGCGTGTCCACCCCCGCGGCGAACAGCTTGTTCGCCGAGCTTCCCGCTGTGCGCCCGAGCAGTTTCGCGCAGTGGCGCGCGCTGACCGGGCGCATCGTGCACACCATGGCCACCAAGGGCGAGCTGATCGTCGCGGTGCTCACTCCGCTCGTGGTGACCGTGGCCTTCTATCTGCCGTTGCGGTACGTGATGAAGGTCCAGGGCATCGATTACGCGCAGTACGTGATGCCGATCGTCGTGCTGCAGACGATGGCCATGACGATGATGTCGAACGCGCAGCTCGCGGCGTTCGAAGCGCTCACCGGGTTGAGCACTCGGCTGCAGACCATGCCGATCGGTTCGCTGGTGCCGCTGATGTCGCGCATCTGCGCGGGTCTGGTTCGGTCGGTCGTCTCCCTGATCGCGACTGTCGGGTACGGCTATGTGATCGGGTTCCGGTTCACCGGCGGCTGGTTGCAGGCGCTCGCGTTCTGCGGATTCGCACTGACCGTCGGCGTGGTGCTCACGCTCGGCGCCGACGCGCTCGGCAGCCTCACCAAGAACCCGGAGGCGCTCAGCCAGGCTCTCACGCTGCCGATTCTGATCTTCGGCATGATGTCGACCGGGTTCGTGCCCGAGGCCAGCTTCCCGTCGTGGGTGCGGCCGTTCGCGCGCAACCAGCCGATCTCGCAGTTCGCCCAGACCCTCAGCGATATGGCCGCGGGTCATCTGAGCTGGGCGGGCACGTGGGTGTCGCTGGTATGGCTCGGCGGACTGGCAGTTTTCTTCCTCCCACTGGCTGTGTGGGCGAGTGTGAGGCGATCATGACAACAATCGAGAAGACCTCGGTCGAGGAGGCCGCGGCCGACCTTCCGGTGGTGCACACCAAGCCGGAAGGTTCGGTGTCGGTGTGGTTCACCCACAGCCTGATCCAGACCAAGCGTCTGCTGATGGTGTGGTTGCGCGACCCGTCGACGACCATCCAGACCATCGCCTACCCGGCGGTGACCCTGCTGATGTTCCGGATCGTGCTCGGTGACTCGATCACCGCGGCCACCGGTGCCCCCAGCATCTACGGCCAAGCCGCGCTGCTCACCCTGGTCGCGGCCATGACCGGCGCGGTGGTGAGTGCCCTCGGGTTCAAGCGCGAGAAGGCTTCGGGGCTGCTCAGCCGGTTCTACACGATGCCGCTCAACAAGGCCTCGCTGCTGACCGGCCGACTGCTGGCCGAGATGCTGCGCATCCTGCTCACCACGCTGATCGTGCTGCTCGTCGCGGTGCCGCTCGGGTTCCTGTTCATGGAGGACCCGTTCGCCAATATCGCGCTGGTCCTGGTTCCGGTGCTGTTCGGCATCGGGTTCGCGGTGATGGTGACCGCGCTGGCCACGATCACCGAGGGCGTGATGCTGATCAGCCTCATCGGCATCCTCAACACGCTGCTGATGTTCTTCAACACCGGCTTCGTTCCCGTCTTCGCCTACCCGACCTGGTTGCAGGATGTGGTCGCCAATCAGCCGATGAGCTGTGCCATCGATGCGATGAAGGGCCTGTCCTACGGTGGGCCGGTCGCTGAACCGCTGCTGAAGACCGTCGCCTGGACGGTCGGCATGGTCGCGGTCTTCGCCTACCCGGCGATCGTCGGCTACAAGAAGGCCGCCGAGTCGTCCTGAGCCCGGACCGCCTCGCTCCTGATCGCCGCCGCGAACGTCGTGGCGGCGATCAGTGCGTTATCGGCTGGGGTAGTCCGCGCCGGCGGGAGCGAAGGGGTAGTCGAGCCAGCGGTCGCGGTTGGTCCAGCCGACGAGGTCGTAGCGCCAGCGGAACGGCCAGGTGTGGGCCACGGTGTTGAACAGCACGGCGCCGAGGGCGGTGTAGTCGTCGTGGGCCGAGAGCAGGGCCCGCTGACCTCGTTCGGATTCGGTGAAGAAGGCGTCGAACATGGCGATCGACTGATCGGTGGTGAGCCGGCCGAGACCCCACAGACCACGCATGCGCATCCAGTAGACGGCCCTGGCCTGCCACGGCCAGAGGGCTCCGATCGGGTCCTCACCTCGCTGCACCGCGGCGACGGCGGTGTCGGCCAGCGCCAGGGAGTCGGCCACGCTGTAGCCGGTGCACGGGTGCATCATCCCGCCGCGCGAGCCGAACGGCACCGCGATCGCCGTGCCCTTCTTCGGGGGCCGCTGATCCAGGGGATAGTGGGCGGCTTCGTGCGGTTCGTCGCCGGTGAGCTGGATACCGTGTGCCGCGAGTCTGTTCAGCGTGCGCTTGCGTAACTCGTGCTGCGGCATCCCGCCACGTAGCCCGAGGCTCGTCTCCTCGAAGATCACCGTCCCGTCCCCGAGCGGTACCGCGTAGAGGAACGACGGCGGCTCGTCCGGGCCCGCCCCGTTCTCCGGCCGCCAGTCCAGCAGCAGCCCTTCACCTTCGGCGACCATCGGTGCCGCGGTCTGCGCGTCCACGAAGATCCCGTGCGCCGAGGCGGCCCTGCGCCGGCCCAACGTCGGCAGCCCCCGCGTATCGAACACCGCCCCCGCCGAGATCACCGTGCCGTCCGCGAGTTCCACCTCGTGCGCGTCCACCCGCCGCGCCCGATCCGCGAAGACGGTCGCGTCGTCCAGGGCCAACGCGGCGTGCAGCCCAGCCTTGGAGAGCACGCAATACGGCCGCTCGATCCGATGCTTGCCTGTGGTCCACACTGTCGGCGCCGCGATGCGCTGCGCGATCGCACTCGCGGGCAGCCACTGCGGCAGTTCGTCGATCCAGCAGGAGAACGTCGGCGGAAACAGCCGCTCCGGCCGCGGATCCACCGCGGCCACCCGCAACCCGGCCACCGCGGCCCGATGCGCCAGCCCCCGCCCGGCCGGCCCCAGCCCGACCACACAGATATCGAATTCCCGCACAACACTCACGTCCGCATTCAATCGGCCCCACCCATCGCCACGCAAGCATCAGTGACCCGGTCGTCACACCGCCTCGACGCCGCGATTCCTAGTCCTCCAAGGCCAGGGCCTGGCGCATGGTCAGGCGAGCTTGGGTCTGCATCAGCGAGCGGCGGTAGATCTTCTCGGCGATGACGACGATTCCGTAGGTGGCGATCGCCATCAGGGCGAGGGCGATGAAGGGTTCCCACCAGGCGGCGGTGCCGTCGGCCAGGCGGGCGGGCATGGCGACGATGGACATGATCGGGACATAGGAGCCGATGACACGGGCGGTGCCGGTGAGGAAGATGCCCGCGAACAGCACGATCATGATGAGCAACCCGAGCGGAGTCGAGGTGGACTGGAGGTCTTCGCTGCGAGTGGCGAGCGCGCCCGCGACAGCCCACAGGCTCGCCAAGGCGAGGAAGCCGACGAGGAAGAAGACGATGAACCAGCCCGCGGCCCCGGCGATCTGGCCCAGCTGAGCACCCTTGCCGGTGACGGCCAACCCGATCAGCCCGGCACCGACGAACACGGCCAACTGCGCGAAGGCCAGCGCCGCGTTGCCCACGACCTTGCCGATCAGCAACTGCCGCAACGGAATCGCACTCGCCAGGATCTCCACGATCCGGTTCTGCTTCTCCTCGACCACGCTCTGCGCGATGGACATGCCGAACAACACCGACGCCATGTAGAAGAGGAACGCGAAGACGAACGAGATGCTCTTGGCGAGCCCGGGGTCGATCGCGCCCTGCTCGAGCAAGCCGTAGGTCACGGTGGCACCGCGCCCCAATTCGTCGAGCGAAACGCCCGCGGCGGCGGCATTGCGCTGCAACGCGAGCTGCTGGGCGGCGGCGGTGATGTAGGTGGTCGCGGCGTCGTCCTCGGCGGTCTTGCCGATCAGCTGCCACCCGCTGGGTTCGGCGGGGACCAGGCCTACGTCGACCGCGTCCTCGCGCACCAGCTGCTCGACCGAGGCCCGGTCGGCGACGGGTCGCGCGGTGAAGCTGGTGTCGGTACCCGCGCCGGAGGCCAGGGTGTTCGCCGTTTCGAGTACGACAGAGGTGTCCGAACCGGCGATCGCCACATCGATCTTGTCGGGTCTGCTGCTGAGGAACCCGGTGAGAATCAGCGACGCGATGATCACCACGAGCGTCACCACCGTGGAGATGACGAAGTTGCGGTCACGCAGTTTCACCGCGATCTCCCGCGCGGCGACGATCCGCCACACGCCGTTCACGCGTCTGCTCGGCATGATCGGGCGCCCTCCATGGCCACCTGAGCTACCGCCGCCAGGCGCTGAACTCTCATGCCGTCACCTCCCGGTAGATCTCGGCGACCGTCGGCCGCACCTCGGCGAACTCGCGCACCGAACCCCGCGACAGCGCCTCCTTCAGCACCCCGTCGGTGCCGCCGCCGTCGACCTCGAACAACACGCCCCGCCCGGTACTCTCGACCACCCGAACCCCCGGATACCCCCGCAACCACCCCGCATCGTCTTCGAGCACCAGCCGATACCGCGAGCCACCGGTGGACCGCAGCTCCTCGACCGAGCCCTGCCCGACCACCCGGCCCGCGGCGAGCACGACCAGCTGATCGCACAGCCGCTCCACCAGATCCAGCTGATGCGAGGAGAACAGCACCGGCACGCCCTGATCGGCGTACTCGCGCAGCAACTCCACCATCGAATCCACGGCCATGGGGTCGAGCCCGGAGAACGGTTCGTCCAGGATCAGCGCCGACGGCTGCGCGATCACCGCCGCCGCGATCTGGACGCGCTGCTGATTGCCCAGCGACAACGATTCGAGCTTGTCCTTGCCGCGCGTGCCCAGATCGAACCGCTCCAGCAGGCTTTCGGTACGCGCCTTGGCCTTGTCGGCGGGCAGTCCACGCAGGCGCGCCAGGTACACGAGCTGGTCGAGCACCGGCTGCTTGGGATAGAGCCCCCGCTCCTCGGGCATATAGCCGAACGAGCGCCGGTCCAGCTCGGTCACCGGCCGTCCGTCCCACCGCATCTCGCCGGACTGAACGGCCAAGACGCCCATGATCATTCGCATGGTGGTGGTCTTGCCCGCCCCGTTACCCCCGACGAACCCGGTCAGCGCACCGGGCAGGACGGCGAACGACACGTCGTCGACCGCCACGTTCTCCCCGAACCGCCGCGTCACATGGGCGACTTCCAACATCGAACTCCCCGTCCTTTGTTGCCTGGCCCACAACCGTACCGGTGCCGCGGTTCACGTGGCCGCGATCAGCGCGGCGACACCCAGGTGGTGATGTCGGCGTGCACGACCTCGATGCCGTCCTTGTCGTAGATCGAGACGGGGACCGTCAGTTCCTGGCCCTTGGTGATCGCGGCGAAGTCGGGGATCTCGTCGAGCTTCGCCACGGCGCGCAGTCCGGATTCCGCCTTGGCCAGGTACTGGACGTTCATCGACTTGGGGATCCAGCGGTGGGTGGTGGGGACGGTGGCCTCGCTGAGCATGCCCATCGCCACCTCGGCGAGATTGCAGGCCGCGATCGCGTGGAAGGTGCCGAGGTGGTTGTGGATGCCGAACCACTTCGGGGAGGTCACCTCGCAGACGCCGGGCTCGAGGCGGATCACCTGGGGGAGCACGGTGCCGAAGTAGGGGACCCGGGCGACCATGCCGAGCGAGAACAGCGCGTGCCCGATGCGATTGTCGGGCAGCTTCTTCCAGCCGCGGTAGGTCGCGGTTTCCTGTGTCATGAGCACTATCTTACTCAAAAGTAAGTTCTGTGGTAACCCTCCGGTGGTCAGGCGGGGCGACAAGCCAGCTACCATTCATCGGTACAGCCCAGCCGGCGGTGCGGTCGAGGTGGAAGCCCCCTGTGGGCGTGATCGATACCTCATGACCCCCGATTTGAAGGACGTCGTCGGCATGGTGCATACTGTTCGGGTTGCCTTGCGCAGGATCGACCGACTCCTCGGAGCGGATGGTCCGGGCAGGGGGAGCAGTAGTTTGTATCTCGCCGGTTCACCGGTGTGGATACGTTCGGTACCACGCACTTCCGACCGATGGTGAGCAGATGACCGGGGTCGGAGAATAAGTGTTAGGGCGACACGCCCGACCGCGTGGGCCGGAGAACCATGACAGATGAACAGCGGCGAGGACTAGGTAGTGCCTTTTGGTGCGCCCTGGTTGCGGGTCTTTCAGTGGGAAACCACGCTGAGGCGTCTTTCTTGTGTTCGGGCTGTGCAAATTGAGGGTGGTGCGGGAGTCAGCTCCTGTGACCACGAAGGAAAGCGGAGAAAAGGACACTTAGCGTGGCGGGACAAAAGATCCGCATCAGGCTCAAGGCCTATGACCACGAGGCGATCGACGCGTCAGCGCGCAAGATCGTGGAAACGGTGACCCGCACCGGCGCCCGTGTGGTCGGGCCTGTGCCGTTGCCGACCGAGAAGAACATCTACTGCGTCATCCGTTCGCCGCACAAGTACAAGGACTCGCGCGAACACTTCGAGATGCGCACGCACAAACGCCTCATCGACATCCTCGACCCGACGCCGAAGACGGTTGACGCGCTCATGCGCATCGACCTCCCGGCCAGCGTCGACGTCAACATTCAGTGACGGGGACTCGAGACATGACTGACAACAAGAACCGGCCCGCAGCCGGCATCCTGGGCACCAAGCTCGGCATGACCCAGGTCTTCGACGAGAAGAACCGCGTCGTCCCGGTCACCGTCATCAAGGCGGGCCCGAACGTGGTCACCCAGATTCGTACCGTGGAGCGCGACGGCTATTCGGCCGTGCAGATCGCTTTCGGCGCCATCGACCCGCGCAAGGTGAACAAGCCGACTTCCGGCCAGTTCGCCAAGGCCGGTGTCACCCCGCGCCGCCACGTCACCGAGATCCGCGTCGCGGATGCCTCCACCTTCGAGATCGGCCAGGAACTCTCGGCTGATGTCTTCGAAGAGGGCACCTACGTCGACGTGACCGGAATCAGCAAGGGCAAGGGCTTCGCCGGCACCATGAAGCGTCACGGCTTCAAGGGCCAGGGCGCCTCGCACGGTGCGCAGGCTGTGCACCGTCGCCCGGGTTCCATCGGTGGCTGTGCCACTCCCGGCCGCGTGTTCAAGGGCATGCGCATGTCGGGTCGTATGGGTAACGACCGCGTCACCACGCAGAACCTCTCGGTTCACAAGGTCGATGCCGAGAACGGTTTGCTCCTGGTCAAGGGTGCTATCCCCGGCCGTAAGGGCAACATCGTGATCGTCAAGAGCGCCGTGAAGGGTGGTGCGCACGCATGACCAGCCTCGACAAGAAGGCCAACCTGACGCTGACCGTTAAGGCCGCAGGCGGCAAGACCGAAGGCACCGTCGAACTCCCCTCGGAGATCTTCGACGTGACCGCCAACGTCGCGCTGATGCACCAGGTCGTCATCGCTCAGCTGGCCGCCGCTCGCCAGGGCACCCACTCCACGAAGACTCGTGGCGAGGTCTCCGGTGGTGGCAAGAAGCCGTACCGCCAGAAGGGCACCGGCCGCGCCCGTCAGGGCTCGACCCGTGCGCCGCAGTTCGCCGGCGGTGGCACCGTCCACGGCCCGCAGCCGCGTGACTACAGCCAGCGGACCCCCAAGAAGATGAAGGCCGCCGCCCTGCGCGGTGCCCTCTCCGACCGGGCCCGCAACGAGCGCATCCACGTGATCACCGAACTGGTCGCGGGTCAGAACCCGTCGACCAAGACCGCCAAGGACTTCCTGGCCGAGCTCTCGGGCCGCAAGAAGTTCCTGGTCGTCGTCGGCCGCGAGGACGTCGCCGCGTGGAAGAGCGTGGCGAACCTGCAGAACGTGCTGCCGATCGCCCCGGATCAGCTCAACACCTACGACGTGCTCAACAGCGACGACGTGGTGTTCAGCGTCGAGGCCCTGAACGCTTTCGTTCACGGTCCCGCCGAGGCGGCCCAGGAGGAGAGCAAGTGAGCACCATCGCCGACCCCCGCGACATCCTGCTCGCACCGGTCATCTCGGAGAAGTCCTACGGGCTGATCGAGGAAGGCACCTACACCTTCCTGGTGCACCCGGACTCGAACAAGACGCAGATCAAGATCGCCGTCGAGAAGGTTTTCGGCGTCACGGTCACCAGCGTCAATACCGCCAACCGTCAGGGCAAGCGCAAGCGGACCAAATTCGGTTACGGAAAGCGCAAGGACACCAAGCGCGCACTCGTGACCCTCTCGGCCGATAGCAAGCCCATCGAGATCTTCGGAGGACCGGTCGCGTAAGCGCCTGGGACTCCAGAAAGCGAGAAGAACTCATGGCAATCCGTAAATACAAGCCGACAACGCCGGGCCGTCGTGGCTCCAGCGTCTCGGACTTCGCCGAGATCACCCGGTCGACGCCGGAGAAGTCGCTGCTGCGCCCGCTCACCAAGTCCGGTGGTCGTAACGCGCACGGTCGCATCACCACGCGTCACCGCGGTGGCGGTCACAAGCGTGCCTACCGTCTGATCGACTTCCGTCGACTGGACAAGGACGGCATCCCGGCCAAGGTCGCTCACATCGAGTACGACCCCAACCGCACCGCCAACATCGCACTGCTGCACTTTGCCGACGGCGAGAAGCGCTACATCATCGCGCCGAAGGGCATCAAGCAGGGCAGCCCGATCGAGTCCGGCCCCACGGCCGACATCAAGCCGGGTAACAACCTGCCGCTGCGCAACATCCCGACCGGTACCACGATTCACAACGTGGAGCTGCGTCCGGGCGGCGGCGCCAAGATGGCTCGTTCCGCTGGAATGAGCATTCAGCTGCTGGGCAAGGAAGGGCCGTACGCGACCCTTCGTATGCCTTCGGGTGAAATCCGCCGTGTCGACGTGCGCTGCCGCGCCACCGTCGGCGAGGTCGGCAACGCCGAGCAGTCGAACATCAACTGGGGCAAGGCCGGCCGTATGCGCTGGAAGGGCCGTCGTCCTACCGTCCGTGGTGTCGTGATGAACCCGGTCGACCACCCGCACGGTGGTGGTGAGGGTAAGACCTCCGGTGGTCGCCACCCGGTCTCCCCGTGGGGTCAGCCTGAGGGCCGCACCCGCAAGCCCAACCGCCCGAGCGACAAGCTCATCGTTCGCCGTCGTAAGACCGGCAAGAAGCGCTAAGGAGGAGGTAAGAAATGCCACGCAGCCTCAAGAAGGGCC